>CAZBWK010000005.1:0-59775 GCA_964495655.1 uncultured Prolixibacteraceae bacterium
ATTGTCCGACTTTTGATTTTGGTCGGTAACCGTCAATGTAACCGAAGCTGCACCACCAGTCTCGCCCGCTGTAAAGCTGACTAAAACGGTACCGGATGTAGCTCCCGCATCGGGCTCGCCTGAAACAGTTGCATTTCCCCCCTGGGATGAGGCGTTAGATGAGGCATATCCGCCAGGGACATTAACCGTAAAGGAGATATCAACTGATTGCCCGGCTTCAACATTAGTTGTAGAGGAAGGAGCGCTTACTGAAGGCGCATCCGGCATCACTTCTTCCGGATCGTCTTTACAGGAATTAAGAACAACCGCTCCAAAAATTAGTGACATTAACAAAATCAGATTAATTTTTTTCATAGTAATAAATTATTAATTCGTAATAAATCACTGGCGAAACAATACCAATTATGTTACACTATGATTAATATTGATTTAAGCATTTATTACATTATATTAACCGAATTGTAATATTCTCCACAGCGGCCTGTTGTCGCGGTTTTTAACTGATTATGGGAGCAGAAGGAGGGATTATACATGTTGCCCCGGGGTAATGTTCAGTTAAGGCTGCGTTTAGAAATTAAGATTATTATTACTATTTTTTAGCAATGGAAAAAAGGAATTCTATTCCCTTTCCGGGTTTATTCCTGACTGAAATTTCGCCTTTGTGCAGCTGAACTGCATTTTTTACAATCGCCAGTCCCAGTCCTGTACCACCCATTTCCCTTGTCCGCCCATGATCCACCCGGTAAAATCTTTCAAATATCCTGGGCAGGTGCTCTTCTGCTATGCCTGCACCTGTATCTGTATATGAAAAGTAGTAATATTTATCATCCTCCCTGTAAATATTGACGGTTATTGAAATATTATTACCGCCATAGTTAACTGAATTTTCTACCAGATTTTGGAAGATAGAGAACAATAGTGAGTCATTTCCCTGAATTATAAGTCCTGCTTTTACATTGCCCGAGAAGGTGATATTTTTTTCATGCATACGATTGGCAAAGTTTTCATATACCTCATCTATTACTGTTTTCAGGTCAACAGGTTTAAACTCAAAAAGTTCACCGGCATCTTCTATATTATTAAGCAGTGAAACGTCATTTATCAGGTCGGTGAGTCGTTCTGACTGATTATAAGTTTTCTCAAGAAAATACTTTTGTTTGTCTTGCGCGACAGGCCAGTTATTGAGAATTGTTTCAAGATAACCCTTAATAGAGGCCAGCGGAGTTTTCAGTTCATGAGCAATATTTGAAGTAAGTTGTTGTTTCATTAACCTTCTTTTCTCCAGTCTCGTATTATCGGTTATCATCACTTCAAAGCTTCTGTCGATGAAAATAATACTTTGAACTTTGAAAAATTTTTCACCGACTGAAAAGATATATTCTAATTGAGGTAAGCTGTCGGAATTTATTAAGCTCTTATTTTTTAAATATTGCCGAAGGAATACATTGAGCTTTTTAAATTCTCTCATTTGAAATATTTCTTCTGCGCATTGTACCGGTTTTTTTGAAATCAGGTTGAGATATTGGACGAAATGGCGGTTTGATAAAGTTTCTTTTTTGGCGCATGAAAAAAATGCAATTCCTTCGTTCAAAGCATTGAGGTGGTTGAAGAATTTTTCTTTTTCATTTGTAAGGTCATCTTTAGCCTTCTTTAATTTGTTATATATTTTGATGATCTGACGGCCAATGATGCCAAGTTCATTATCAGGTAAGGATGTATCAGGTTCCACCATTTCATCCCTTCCTGCTTTCATTGAAAAATCTTTTAGCCTGGTAATGGCAATAGACATTTTACCGGTAACAAAATATAATATTATTCCGATTATGGAAAAAATTGCAAATATGAAAAATATAAATGCCCTTTCTGCCTTCAGGAAATTTTTTACCTGTACGTCATAAACAACGGCAGTTCGAATAAAATAATCAGCGTATTTTTTTGCATAGTAGAAATAATCTTCGTCTGTTGTGTCTGAGTGTCTGATATTTGAGCCTTTCAGATCTGTAACTGACTTATAGATTTCGGGTCTGAATAGATGATTCTCCATCATTAAGTAGTCATCTACAAAGCTGTCGTAAAGTACTGCTCCGTTTTTATCAATCAATGTTATACGTATGTTGGGTTGAGGTAGTATTTTAGTAAGATCGCTGATACGGTTGACTTCACCTGTCTCTGTAAGGTTATTTTGTTCAATAAACCTGTGGGTAATTTCTGTTATATTGTCGAGCGTATTTTCCAGTCGGGCAGTCCGGTATCTCTTTTCACGCTGATACTGAAATGTGAGTATAGTGATCGTAAAAAGTATAAAGACTATGATGAAATAGAAAAATATTTCTCCTCTGAAAGATTTACGGTTCATTTTTTAATTTTTGAAGCAGTATCCGTATCCTGATTTACCTTGAATATTTTGGCCATAAACGCCTATTTTTTTTCTCAGCCGGGCTATATTCACATCAACATTGCGATCGGTAACTATTACATCTTCATCCCATATACGATTCAATATTTCATCACGACTAAGAAAATTTCCCATATTTTTTAACAGAAGCACAAGGATCTCAAATTCTTTCCGGGTAAGATTTATTATCTGCCCTGCAACAGATATTTCCATTTTTTTCAGGTCTATGCTCAATTCCCTGAACAAAATTTGATCACTATCATTGTCATGGCGGATACCCCTCTTAAGGATAGCTTTTATTCGCGCGATCACCTCTTTTATAGAAAATGGTTTTGAAATGTAGTCATCACCCCCTACATTGAATCCGGTAAGTATATCATTCTCTTCTCCTTTGGCCGTAAGAAATATGATCGGTACAATTAACTTTTTTTCTTTTCTGATAATATTGGCAGCCTTAAATCCAGAAATACCGTCCATCATAACATCCATTATTATCAGATCATATTTTTCCAGCGGTTTCCTGAGCGCTTCCTCCCCGGAGTGTGCAATGTCAATGCCAAATCCTTCACTTTCCAGATTAAACTGCAAAATCTCACAAAGGTCTGTCTCATCGTCAACAATCAGTATCTTATGATTTTTAGACATAATGAATAATTTTAATGCAAATTTACTTTTTAAATGCTCTGTAATAATGGTAAGATATTACAAAACGATTAAAATATTATATGTTATTGATTTATATTTGCCCAATTGCATTAGATGTTAGTATGAATAGAATATTTTTATCGCTTATATTTTTATTACCGGTTTAAATAGTATTGGTGATCCTGATATTGATCCTGCCACTGGCCGTTTTGTTCCGGGAAAGAAGATAACGGAAAACTTAAGTGAATATCCGTCATCCTGGTTTCAGAGAGTCGGTTTTAAAGGGGCATTTGGAGAAGATAACTGGATTGAAGGATGGACTCTTCCGGATAGCAGCCAATAGAAGATTCTGCCTACATTTTTTTCTTCATGGTCACAGTAATAAAATCGCGGTGTGACTTTATAAGGTTAATCGCGTGTAGCAACATATTTTTAGTTTCAGTGATAGTGTTGAAAAACAGCACTGAATTTCTTGTATTTACTTCTCGGGATTTAATTCTTTTGATCTGGGCGATCTCCATGTTTTCTAAATATATAAGAATATTATCCCTTTGTTTTATAAGATCAGTGATCAAATCAAATTTATTGTCTTTAATTATCTGAAGGGCAAAATTGAAGAAATTGTCGATCATTTTACGGAGTTCTTTCAATTCACTGGTCTGCTCCGCAATAAATGGCTTGTGGTTATTATTAATATGCTCATAAAGCGGTTCCGCAAGAAAATTAAGTGAATGAGCCATCTCTCTCTGGTAGTCTACCACCTGAACATAAAAATGACCCGAATCTACATCCTCCTCAATTTTTGAGATGGTGTTTAATACTTTATTTTTCTGTTTTTTGGATTTTATATTCAGGTTATCTTTAAGTCCGAGAGACTCTTTCATACCCGGCCGGTCTTCATTCAGGAAGTTATTAATGCTCAGTGAATAGATATTATTGGCCATAGTTATGGATTTAGCTACCTGTTTTTTACATTTTTCCATAACTTTATCGGTTCCGTCTTTTTCACTAATGGCATCCTCATCTTCTATAGCATCATTGGCACGCTTCCTTTTAAAGATAGCATGTGTTCTCACAACCATAAATATTGCAACCGATAGAAATATCAGGATCATTATCATACCGCCAATTGAGATGAGCCATGCTACTATTGCTGCAACTGAAAATGCAATGATCGCGGTCAGAAACCAGCCACCAATGACTGCTATAACACCTGATATTCTGTACACAGCGCTTTCGCGATCCCATGCCCTGTCGGCCAGGGAGGTTCCCATTGCAACCATGAAAGTGACATATGTTGTTGATAATGGCAGTTTTAAGGAGGTGCCAAAAGCGATCAATACACTTGCAACAAGCAGATTGACCGATGCTCTAATCTTATCGAAAGCAGGTGCTTCCGGGTTAACGGTTTTTTCTTCTGTAACAGGCGGCTCAAAACGTGTATGTATTTTTTTAGCCAGGTATTCGGGAAACGCCTGTTTTACTGATTTGTAGGATTGTGAAAAACCTCTTACCAATACTCTTGCAACCATACTTGACTGAAACCTTTCCGCACCTTCATTTTGCCTTGCAAGGTCAATGGTTGTATTAACAACAGAACGGGCTTTTTTAGAGAGGATCAGTGTGATTATCATGATCAGTCCGGCTATCAGTAACATTATTGTTGGCGTTCCTACCTTTCCGGCCAGCATCTCCATTGTGAACTCATCGGGTGCCGCAGCTCCTGCCGAAATCCAGGCTTTATATGAGTTATATCCTGCAATCGGAACCCCTATAAAGTTTACAAGGTCGTTACCTGCGAAAGCCATTGCCAGGGCAAAAGTTCCAATTAAAACAGTAAGTTTTAATATTTTAATATTGAATATCCACTTAAGAAGCTGAATGAATATTATCCAGAAAATGAAACTGTAAAGAAGCAAAATTCCTGTATGACTACTCACCCAGGTACTTAGTATTTCTCCGTTCGACAACTCAAGATCTGCAAAAGCCGAACCGTTTATACCTTTTATTAATATGAAATATGTTATGGCTGTAACTGCAAATCCTCCGAATAATGAGCCGAAGTATTTCATATTTTTTCTGTAGTTGAAAGTAAAGATAAGCCGTGTTATATATTGGACGAGAGCTCCCACAGTAAAGGCAATTATAACAGAAACCAGTATACCGGTAATAATAGCCAGGGCTTTTTCAGAATTGATATATTTGGATAATTCTCCCAGGTTTAAACCGGCATTGGTTATTTTTACTATCGAGACAGCAACTGCTGCACCGAGAAGTTCAAATACAATCGATACAGTAGTTGACGTGGGCATTCCAAATGTATTGAACATATCGAGCAATATCACGTCTGTGATCATTACCGCAAGAAATATGATAATGATCTCTGAAAAAACAAACATATCCGGATGAAAGATCCCTTTTCTTGCTACCTCCATCATCCCGCTTGAGAAGGTTGCTCCGATTAGAACACCGGCGCCGGCCATAATAAAAATCAACCATTTAGGTGCAGCATTTGAACCAAAGGCCGAGTTAAGAAAGTTAACAGCGTCATTACTTACACCTACAATTAAATCAGAAATAGCCAGTGCGAAGAGGATAACAATAACGATAAGGTAAAAATTCTCCATTTATCAACTATTTATCAGGCAAAAAATTTAATTGCGAATTAAACTTTATTAAGTCACTAAAATATTAAAAAAACATTAACTATCCATGAATTTACTGTTAATCAATAACAACAATATTTTTTATACTTTTGAACCATTGAATTGATATAAATTTTTAATTAGTTTATTTTCAAATAATTAAAAAATTTTAAACAGATGAAAACATATTCTTCCAGTCAGCTGGCTGTAAATATTTCCGTCATTCTAACATTCCTTCTGTCCATTTTGCTGATATTAACCTGCTGGTTATCCCCGGGCTGGACCTTTGTCGCAATATTCTCAATACTTTTTTTTCTTACCTCTTATTATTATGTCTATTATATGATAAACAGGTATATATCAGAAAAAATAAAGCCGGTATATAAAACGATTAAAGATTTGCCTCTTAGTGGAAAGAAAATGAAAGAAAAATCAGTTGATTCGACCAATTTACTTTCAAATGTTAAATATGAAGTAGAAGAGTGGGCTAAAAATCAGTTGAAAGAGATTGAAAGGTTAAAGGATATGGAGCGTTACCGGAAAGAGTTTGTTGGTAATGTTTCACATGAGTTGAAAACTCCCATTTTTAACATTCAGGGTTATATACTTACTCTTCTTGAAGGGGGGATCTATGATCCGAAGATAAACATGTTATATCTTAAGCGGACAGAAAAAAGTATTGACAGAATGATCTCGATAGTTGAGGATCTGGAATCCATTACCAAACTTGAATCGGGAGAGCTGAAACTGGAAATGGTTAACTTTGATATAGTGAAGACAGTAAAAGATGTTTTTGAAATGGAGCAGTGGCAGGCTGATGAGAGGGAAATTTCACTTGAGATTCCCAATGTTCCCTCAAAACCTGTTTTTGTCAGAGCCGATAAAAACCGGATTCTTGAAGTATTAACAAATTTAGTTGTGAATGGAATTAAATATGGGGGAAAGGGTGGTTATGTCCATGTCTCATTTTATGATCTTGAGGAGAATATTATGGTTGAGGTGACTGATAACGGGATAGGTGTGGAAAAAGAACATCTGCCGCGCATATTTGAGAGGTTTTACCGCGTCGATAAATCCCGGTCAAGTGAACAGGGGGGTACAGGCCTTGGCCTTTCAATAGTTAAACATATTATCGAGGCACATAACCAGTCGATAAATGTGAGAAGTGTTATCGATCAGGGAACAACTTTTAATTTTACACTTGAAAAAGCCAAATTATAACAATAACTTTGCAGTGATCACAATTTGTAATAAATATAAGAATGAACGATAAAAAATTAAAGATCCTTCTTGTTGATGATGAGACTGATATTCTTGAATTTTTAAGTTATAATCTTGAAAAGGAAGGCTACATTGTATATACCGCCAGTAATGGTGCAGATGCCATTGAACTTGCTGAGAAGCGACAGCCTCATCTCATATTGCTTGATGTAATGATGCCTGAGATGGATGGAATATCAGCTTGTGAGGAGATACGCAAGATACCGGCCCTGAGCAGTACATTGATAGCTTTTTTAACAGCAAGAGGTGAAGATTATTCGCAAATTGCAGGATTTGAAGCAGGAGCTGATGATTATATAACAAAACCGGTAAGACCCAAGGTTCTTATCAGCAGGGTTAGGGCTTTGTTGAAACGTACTGCCGAGAGCGCTGCTGTAAGTTATCCCGAGTCACAGGGAATAATGAATGTCGGCAACCTGTTAATAGATAAAGAACGATATTTAATACGGATTGGTGATAATGAGATGATATTGCCCCGGAAAGAGTTTGAATTGTTGTCGCTGCTTGTATCCAAGCCTTCAAAGGTTTTTACCCGCGAGGAGATCTACTCTTCGGTTTGGGGGGAGAATGTTGTTGTCGGCGATCGAACAATCGATGTTCACATCCGAAAGTTAAGGGAGAAGATCGGAAATGACCATATAAAAACTCTGAAAGGAGTAGGATATAAATTTGTTGAATAAGTTAACTTTTTAATAAGCAGAAGAAGCTTAAAGAATTATAGCTGTTTTCGAAGCCTGGCAACGGGTATATTTAGTTGTTCCCTGTATTTTGCAACTGTGCGGCGGGCAATATTGTATGATTTCTTCTTAAGAATTAAAGCCAGTTTTTCATCGGTAAGGGGTTTTTGTTTATCTTCATTATCAATACAATCCTGAAGGATCTTTTTTATTTCACGAGTCGAAACCTCCTCTCCGTCATCTTTCTGAAGCCCCTCTGAGAAAAAATATTTTAAGGGGAATATACCAAAATGTGTCTGAATATATTTACTGTTAGAAACCCTTGATATAGTGGATATGTCAAGTCCCGTTTTATTCGAAATATCTTTTAAGATCATTGGGCGAAGCTTGGTTTCATCACCATCCTTAAAAAATTCTTTTTGGAAATTTATTATTTCCAGCATGGTCAGCAGCAAGGTATTATTCCTTTGATTAATTGCGTCAATGAACCATTTTGCCGAATCGATTTTTTGCTTGACAAAGGTCAGGGCTTCTTTTTGTTCTTTAGACTTTTTCTTTTGTTGCCTGGCCAGGGCATGTATCATTTCCAGATAAGTATCATCAATTTTCAGTTCGGGTACGTTTTGCTGGTTTAATGACAGATTAAGCTCACCATCAATACTGTCAAGAATGAAATCCGGGATAATATGCTGATTTGATTTGTTTTGCGGATTGCTGTAAGCGCTTCCCGGTTTCGGGTTGAGTCTCAGCACCTCATCAATTCCCTCCTTTAATTCTTCATCAGAAAGGTTGAGCTTCTTTTTTATTTTGTCATAATGCTTTTTTGTAAATTCCTCGAAAGAGGATTTTACGATATTAACGGCAACATTTATGTTGTCTCCCTTTTTCCTTTTCAGCTGAAGCAGTAAACACTCTTTCAAATTACGCGCACCAACCCCCGGGGGATCAAAATCCTGAATGATCTTAAGTATCTCCTCAAGGGTTTCGTTTTTAACTTCCAGATTCAGATTAAAGGCCAGGTCATCGCTTACTGAGTGCAAGTCACGCCTCAGATAACCGTCGTCATCAATATTACCGATAATATATTCTGCCAGTTTCCTCTCTTCCTCATCAATATTTACCATGCCCAACTGGTCTTTGAGGTACTCATGGAAAGTTGTACCTACAGAAAATGGGATCTCTGTGAATGAATCGTTTTTAGAATAATTATTTGTAGCTGTTTTGTATGAGGGTATATCATCGTCATCTGATATATAGTCATCAAAAGAAAATTCATCATTGTCTGTATCGTTATTCTGCTCCTGATCGTTAATTTCAGAATCCTCTTTTGATGCAGCATTATCCCAATCAATTTCAAGGACAGGATTTTCTTCAACCTCCTTCTTTATTCTTTGTTCCAGCTGCATAGTAGGGATTTCCAAAAGCTTAATCACCTGAATTTGCTGAGGTGAAAGTTTTTGTAATAACTTCTGTTGTAATAAAAGCTTTTGTTCCATCTCCCTTAAACTAAACTATGTAAATTTACTATTTTTTAAAGCAACAAAAATATAAAAGTTTAGAATTCTGCATTTTTAGGTGTCCTGGGGAAAGCGATAACATCACGGATGTTGCCCATGCCGGTAATGAATTGCACGAATCTTTCAAAGCCCAGTCCGAACCCGCTGTGCACCACGCTTCCAAATTTGCGAGTATCAAGATACCACCACATTTCAGCTGTCGGTATATCCATCTCTCTCATCCGGGTTTCCAGTTTTTCAAGATCCTCTTCCCTTTGTGACCCTCCTATGATCTCTCCTATCTGGGGAAATAAGACATCCATTGCCCTGACAGTATTATCATCATCATTTTGTTTCATATAAAATGCTTTTATCTCTTTTGGATAATCTGTTAAAATTACAGGACATTTAAAATGCTTTTCAACAAGATACCTCTCATGTTCACTTTGCAGGTCAATACCCCATTCAACCGGGAATTGAAATTTATTCTTTTTATAGGGTTTTGAATCTTTAAGAATCTTAATTGCTTCTGTATAGGATATACGTATAAATTTACTGTTCAGCACAAACTCGAGTTTTTCAATTAGATCCATTGACCTTTGGTCTTTTGGTTTGTCCTTTTCTTCCCTTGCAAGCCTGTCGGCCAGGAATTGTAAGTCATCCCTGCAATTTTCAAGAGCATAGGCTATCAGGTATTTCAGAAATTCTTCAGCCAGGTCCATATTATCAGTCAGGTCATAGAAGGCCATTTCCGGTTCAATCATCCAAAATTCAGCCAGGTGCCTAGTTGTATTTGAATTTTCTGCACGGAAGGTTGGTCCGAATGTATAAATTTCGCCCAGGGCAAGAGCTCCAAGTTCACCTTCGAGTTGACCGGAAACAGTAAGATTGGCAGGCCGGCCAAAAAAATCCTTACTGAAGTCTGCCTGGCCGTTATCCAGCAGGGGAGGATTGACAGGGTCAAGCACTGTTACCCTGAACATTTGCCCTGCTCCTTCGGCATCGCTTGCAGTTATTATCGGAGTATGCAGGTAGTAAAAACCCTTTTCATTGAAATATTTGTGTATGGCAAATGCCATTGCATGACGAATTCTGAATATGGCGCCAAAAGTATTGGTTCGAAATCTAAGATGAGCATTCTCACGTAAAAATTCAAGGGTATGTTTTTTTGGCTGAATAGGGTATTTATCCGGATCAGCTAATCCGAGCACTTCTATTTTTTCAGCATTAAGTTCCAGATTTTGTCCGCTGCCTTGTGATTCAGTTAATGTGCCTTCCACTGCAAGAGCTGTTCCTGTGTTAACTGTCCTTAAAAGTTGTTCCCCGAATTTTTCTGTATCGGCAACTACCTGAAGACTTAAGATAGCAGAACCATCATTAATATTGATGAAGGTTACGTTCTTACTTGCTCTTTTTGTTCTTACCCAGCCTTTTACCAGGGATTTAGTGCCGGGTTTACCATTCTTCAATATCTCTTTTATTTTTTCTCGTTTCATGTTTAAAATTGTATAATTATTTCCAGAGGTATCATATAGCCTGCTTCCTTTTCAGCCGGGGAAATTCGCAGCCCGATAAATACGGGGATGCTCCTTTCATGATTGGCATTATCAGGTTAGAGGTTACAAAAGTATATGTTTATCATGAGTTAATCACAGCAGGCAGCCATATTTTTGGATTTTGACTGGTATTATTAAAAAAGCCATTCGCATGCTCGCGAACAGCTTTTTACCAAGTTGATTGATTCAAATGAATATGGTTTCTCCGCACTATTTGGCGGAGGCAGATTTTACGACTGCTCTAATGTGCCGGGAACCGGGATGGTGGCTTGGGCCATATATCCTATATCACCCATAATATATTTCTCCGGGCCCAATTTCATATCCGAATTCATCATCTCTTCATAAGTTACCTCTTTCCCTGTATAAGCTGATACCCTTCCCATTATGGCCACCAGGTTTGAGATGGCTGTCTGTTCGGCTTCATTAACGGGTATATCTTTACGTATACAAGTCACCAGGTCGATATGCTCCTGTAAATATGGACTGATTTCTGAGGCTTCGGCTACAAACAGCTGATTTCCTGACCCATCAACGATTTGGGGCTTGTGGCCGGTTGTGGTTGCGATTGCTTTTGTTCCGTGGAATATTTCGTAAACACCGTTTGCACATCCGTTAATCTGGCGGCAGGTACTGTGCATATGGCGGCCGTCTTCATAGACATAGTCTACACTGAAATTGTCGTACTGGTCACCTGTAACCCTTCTTTGTCTTGAACCAAATCCAAGAGCCTTCACAGGATGGGTACCCAGATACCATGTAGCCACATCGAGGTTGTGTACATGCTGCTCGACAATATGGTCTCCTGACAGCCAGCACCAGTTTACCCAGTCACGAATCATCCATTCCATTTCACTCCAGTCAGGATTATTATCGCGATGCCACAATTTACCTCCATTCCAGTAAACATTGGCCGATACGATATTTCCAATTGCATTATTATTGATCTCTTTAAGAAGGTTAATATAGCTGTGTTCGTGTCTTCTCTGAGTACCTGTAATAATTTTCAATCCCTGTGCATCAGCCATTTTAGCAGCGGCAATAACCTGCCGCACTCCTGCTGTATCCACTGCAACTGGTTTTTCCATGAATACATGCTTACGTGCTTTTACGGCAGCTTCGAAGTGTTCCGGTCTGAATTTCGGGGGGGTAGCCATTATAATTACGTCTACATCTGAATCAATTACTTTTTCAAATGCATCAAAACCGGTGAAACATTTTTCCTGAGGAATTTCGATCCCTTTTTGTTCTTTGAGTTTATTTTTCAGGTTATCTACCCTGTCCTGAAATACATCACCTATTGCTGTTATAGTCAGGCCCGGACCTGCATCCAGGAAGTTCATCGCTGCACCTGATCCGCGTCCGCCACATCCGATAACTCCTGCTTTTAATTCTTTCCCCTCGGGGGCGGTGTTTAATAAAGGAGGAAGGTTGAGTTCCCTGGGGGTCCAGTCATATTTTCCTGTTAAATTCTTATTGCCACCCCCTTTTGAACATGCAGAAAATGTCCCGAGTCCCATAGCGCCGGCAGCGCCCATTGCAGCTGCACCGGTCAAAAATTTCCGTCGTGAAAAATTATTGTTGCTCATGATATAATGTTTTAGTTAAATTTAGGTTTTAAAATTAGTTAATTTTTCCGGTTTTTTCATCAAATTCGCAAACAACTCTGAAGCTGATAAAATTACAGTCTGACAACCACCATTTACTTTTAGGCATTTGAGGATCTGTTCTTAACCAATCTTCTGTTTTTGTGTAATCTCTTGAGGCTGACCTGACGTCACCGACATGACTTCTGAATGAACCACCCCTTATAACATATTCTTCACCCGACTCAGGTCCTTTAGGGTCAGTTACACCATCAGCAAGCTTTTCATATGCATCTTCGGCATACCAGTCGGAACAATATTCAGCAGCATTGCCCAGCATATTTTTTAACCCGTAAGGATTCGGTTCAACCATATCAGGTGTCTCGGTTTTTGCCTGACTGTTACCTGCATAAATAATATATTCATTTATCAGGTCATTTGATTTTCCAAACAGCTTTCCGAAAAATCCTTTATCCGAAAAATCTCTCGGGTTTCCGTCAAAAAAGTAAGGTGTAACGGTACCCCCACGCGCAGCATACTCCCATTCTGCTTCAGTTGGAAGTCGATAGGTTTTCCCGGTGACATAAGAAAGCCATTTGCAATATGTTTCGGCAGCATGATGTGTCATTGTAATAGCCGGCCGGTTACCAAGGCCCCAGTTCTGATCAGGCTGGCCATATGGAGGGGTAGGTCCTGTTATTGCATCAACTTCTGATTCAATCCTGGTACCTTCGGTATCAGTTGAACGGCCTTCGGCTGCCGTAGCGCTGTAGAAGGCAAGGTATTCATCCCAGGTTACCTCAATTTCTGCCATGAAGAACGGACTGATGTTTACCTCTTTCTGAGGCTGTTCGTCAGGTTTGTTCATCTGTTCGTCTTTAGGACTTCCAATTATAAATGAACCACCGGGGATTGCTTTCATATTGAATGCAATGCTTGTATTAGGTATTGTTTCAGTATAATCTTCGTGTTTATCGACAACCGCAGCCTCTGTGAAAAGCTCTTTTGCTTCGGCTCCTGTGCTGCCAAACTCAACATTAACAGCATGAAGAGCATTTGGATCGTAATGGCCTACATTCAAATGACAGTTAATGCACCTTAAGTCATCCTCATTTTGTGTATAATACAGGTGTGCATCCTGACCGTCTTTGGAAAGGGTCAGCGGGAAAAGATTTTCGTGGCAGTGAAGGCACGATTCTTTAAATACATGCCTCTCTGCATACTCAAGTGTCGATTTCAGTTCCCAGTTATAGTCTGCACTGTCTTTAAATACCAGTCCGTAGACATCCCTGACCGCAGCAATGATCTTTTCCCTGAGATATCCCTGTCCCTTTGGGGGCAAATGGCATTCAACACAATCAGTCCGGACCCCGGAAGGTGTATCATAGTGTGAAGATAATTTCCATGAGTCGAAAACGTGAGGATGCACATGGCAGATTGCACATGATTCATTAGTTGAGGTATAGTCCATTAATTTATTGAAATAAATAGCAAAGAGCAGCCCCAGTACAAAACCTGCAAAAAGTATGAGAAGCAGCCTTTTCCTTAAGTATATACCCAGTTTTTTAAACATTTCTTTGGCTTTATAAATTCATGATGAATTCTTTATGTGTAACGAGCATCCTGACTAAAATCGGGACCCGGTAGTATTTTTAAAAATACTACCGGGTTCCCCCGATTGTTATCGGGGCTGGCTATATAATACATTTGAAAAGGCCAAAAATAATAATTTATAAATTTAATGTTCAGAGAATAATATTTTTATAGCTTATTTAGAATCAGTCAAATTTTTAATAATTACAGGATTTTATTATATTTCGAATCTTATGAAGATAATTACCCGGACATGCAATGACTTGTTAGAGTTAATATATCCTTCTTTATGTATAGCCTGCGGAGAAAGACTTGTTTCACAGGAGAAATTTGTTTGTATGAAATGCTGGCTTGACCTGCCGGTGACCAATTTTCACCTGGATCCTGACAATAATGTGGCCAGGCTTTTCTGGGGAAGAGTAAAAATTGAACAGGCTACTGCCTTTTTTTACTACAGGAAGGGAAGCCGTTATCAACAACTGATCCATTTTATTAAATACCGTGGATTAAAGGAACTGGGGTATGAGGCGGGTATTCGTCTTGGTGATTTACTTTCAACGGCAGTAAGGTTTAATTCGTCAGAGTTGATAGTGCCCGTTCCGTTACATCCCAAAAAAGAAAAGAACAGGGGTTTCAACCAAAGTGAATGGATTGCCCGGGGCATTGCTGTCAGCTTCAATCACCCTGTTGTTAGCGACAATCTGTACCGGCAAGTTTATAATCCCACTCAAACCCGGAAGGACAGGTACGGGAGATGGCAGAATGTGGAAGGTATTTTTATGGTCCGTGATCCCGGCCGTTTTGAGGGGAGGCATATCTTGCTTGTTGATGATGTGATAACAACCGGATCAACACTTGAAGCATGTGCATCTGCGATCCTGAAGATTCCCGGCACAAGTGTAAGCATTGCTACTTTGGCCGTTGCTTATATGTAGAATTATTGTAAAATTTATTCTCCCCAGCTGCGGACAGGAATATTAAATCCGGCCAGAACCAGTATTCGGTCAACTATTGTACCGGCAAGTTCTGCAATTGTGACTGGTTTACTGTAGAAAGATGGTGAGGCAGGGCAGATTATTCCTCCGGCTACTGTTATGGTTTTCATATTTTCAATATGTATAAGGTTATAAGGGCTTTCCCGGGGAACCAGTATGAGTCTGCGCCGTTCCTTAAGCATCACATCTGCAGCCCTTGACACCAGGTCTTCTGAAGTTCCCGAAGCAATGCGGCCCATGGTTCCCATTGAACAGGGACATATTATCATTGTATCATAAGAACACGACCCTGATGCAAAAGGAGCATAAAAGTCATCACACTCATATTCACGAAAAGGCTTAACCGGATTAAATGTTTCATTGAGTTCATAACTCCAGATATCCTTTGCATTTTTGGAAAAAATAATTCCTGCTTCTTCTATTTGATGTTCTATTGTTAATAATTTTTTGAATAACAGCTTTGTATATATGGAACCACTGGCTCCGGTAACGGCAATTATTATTTTTTTCTTCATATTGTCAGCACAGATAATTTTCAACTATAGCATTTTTTACCCGCCGGATACTTCAGTGATCAAAATTGTAGTAAAGAGCCAGTGAGATAACATTGTTGAACTGATTGTTAAGCCAGTAGTAATTGGTTGCATGTTCTCCCGGATGCCCCCTGATCGGAATTACGGAAAGGGCAAAGCGCAGATCCAGTTTAACCTGGTCCAGCATATCGAACTGAAATCCCAGGAAAGGCTGAAGGTCGTAATTATTGAACGGATGCCGGTCCTCTTCAGGAAATTCTCCCAGTTCATCAAACTCTTTTCCATGGATAAGATACCCCGGGGTTAGTCCTGCAAGGATAGCTCCCCGTTCGTGAGTGCGGAAACCTACAAAGAGAGGAATATCAACATAGCCAAGCCTCATTATGTATTTATCCGGTTCAGGGTCTTTGGGTTTAATTCTTTTACGTGATCCTTTTTGTGAATATTTGATCTCCATACCTGCAAAAATTGCAGGTGCAAGATCGGTTTGTACAAAAACGCCGGCCAGTATACCGGGTTTGTTATAACCTTTAAAATTATCACCCTCTACCTGAGAGGCATTGAATCCTCCCAGGAGGCCTCCCTGAAAGCGTTGAGCTTCAACGATGTGTGCAGTTAACAACAGCAATATCGGTATCAGAAATTTTTTTAACATCTGTCTATTTTTCAGGTTGTAAATATTTCCCGTTTATTCTTAAAACAACATAAAGATTAAAGTATAAAGATATAGGAAACCTGATAAAAAATTATCCTTTGTATGTTAAAATCAAAAAAATTACTTAAGAGAGGACAAAATCACACATGAGCAGTCAGTTAAATATATGATGGTAATTTTATACAGTTTACTGAATGTTTTTCTCCATTCAAAATAGTTACATTTGCAGTTGTGATCGATCATAGTACCATACAACGGATTTTAGACACGGCAGATATCACAGAGGTGATTTCTGAATTTGTGACCCTTCGGAAGCGAGGGGTTAACCTGCTTGGCTTATGTCCTTTTCATAACGAAAAAACACCCTCATTTACTGTATCGCCGGCAAAGGGTATTTTTAAGTGTTTCGGCTGTGGTAAGGGAGGTAATGTTGTCAACTTTATTATGGAGCATGAAAGCCTTAAATACCCGGAAGCTTTAAAGTGGCTTGCCCGGAAATATAATATTGATATAGTTGAGGAAGAGGAGAGTGAGGAACAGAAGCTATTGAAGGATGAACGCGAGAGTATGATGATCGTTTCTGCTTTTGCCCACAAGTATTTTATGAGGATGCTTTGGGAAGAGAATGAAGGCAGGACAATAGGACTTAGCTATTTCAGGGAAAGAGGTTTCAGGGACGATATATTGAAGAAATTTGAAGTAGGTTATGCCCCGGACGGAAAAGCTCCCTTTACCGAAACTGCCCTCAGGCAGGGTTATAAGATTGATTTTCTGGAAAAAACAGGATTGACAATAAAACGCGATGACTGGATCAGAGACAGATTTGCCGGAAGGATCATATTTCCTGTACATAACCTGGCAGGCCGGGTGATTGCATTTGGTGGAAGGGTTTTAAAAAAAGATACACAGGAAGCAAAGTATCTTAATTCACCGGAGTCTGAAATTTATCATAAAAGCAGTGTATTGTATGGACTGTTCCAGGCTAAACGGGAAATGTCAAAAGCATCTGAATGTTATTTGGTTGAGGGTTATACCGATGTGTTATCAATGCATCAGGCCGGAATATTCAATGTGGTTGCATCATCGGGTACAGCTCTGACAGTAGAGCAGATAAGACTCATCAAGAGGTTCACACCGAATATTACAATTATTTATGACGGCGATGAGGCCGGTATAAAAGCCTCATTGAGAGGGATAGACCTTGTGCTGGAGGAGGGAATGAATGTTAAAGTTTTGTTGTTGCCCGAAGGTGAGGATCCTGACTCTTATACCAGGAAAACGGGAGCCAGCGGTTTTCAGGAATATATAGCAGCAAATGAAACGGATTTTATTCGTTTTAAAACCAAATTGCTGATGAAAAATACTGAAAATGATCCGATTGCCAGAGCAAGGCTGATTACCGAAATAATAAGGTCTGTGGCTGTGATCCCTGATACCATCACCAGGTCGGTCTATATTAAAGAATGCAGTACACTGCTTGGTGTCAGTGAAGATATTCTTTATTCTGAAGTCAGGAAACAGAAACTCAAACAGGTTGAATCTTTCAGGAAATATGAGATTAATTTACTGAACCGGAATAAACCGGAGAGTAATCAACAAAATTTTATTGCTAAAGCGGAAGAGGGAGTTTTTCTGACCGAAGAGCTGGAATTTCTGCGTTTTTTATTAAAATATTGTAATACTATTCTGTTTGAGACCGAGGGGCAGGATCCCGGAGAAATACTGAAGGTAAGTGTCGGGGAATTCATGATTGAGGAGCTTGAAAATGATAACCTGGTATCTGACAATGAATTATTCAGACAGATTTTTTATGATGTTAAGAATAATATGGGTATTTCCGGTTTTAATCCCTGGAAATTTTTTATTTACCATCACGATACTCGTGTAAGCAGTCTGGCAACTGATCTTCTTTCCGAAAAGTTCATTGAGAGCAAACGATGGGCCAGGACTGGAGCATTTACAGAAAAGGAAGAGGATATACTTGATTTTCTGATCCCCCGTATCATTTATGAATACAAGCTCAGGAAAGTCAAAATTATGCTTACAGATATAGAAAAATTAATATCCACAGCCTCTCAGGTCAATAATTTTGAACAGGTAATAGAAGAGCAGTCTAAATATATGAACCTGAAAAAGGTTGAGAAATATCTATCAGACAAGTTAGGCAACAGAGCAATTAATTAATATGCGGACAGTAATTATTAGAGACAGGTCAAAAATCGACGATATTATAAGAAGTTGTAAAACATGCTATTTGGCGATGTCGCTCGATAATGTGCCATACGTTTTACCAATGAATTTTGCAGTTAAGGGCGAAACGGTCATTTTGCATTCAGCTCAAAGCGGAAGGATGTGGGATACACTGCAAAAGAACCCGAAAGTATGTATTAACTGGACATGCGGTGAAGAGCTGGCCTGGCAGGATGTAAGGGTAGGCTGCAGCTACCGGGTTAAATCTGTATCGGTTATTGCAGAAGGAACTGCTGATTTTATTGATGTATACAGTGAAAAGGAGCAATGCCTTAAATTGTTAATGGAACAGTACAGCGGCAGACAATTCAAATTCAACCCCCCTGCTGTAAAAAATGTAGGAATAATTAAAGTGCATATCGATCAGGTGTCAGCTAAGGAGTTCGGGGCCAGTGCACAGTCAGCCCCTCTCCTTTAAGGTAGTTTGATCCTTAAATATTTTAAAACGTATTTTATGATTTTTGTTACAGGGGGTACCGGACTTATTGGATCTCATCTTTTATTCGAGCTGGTTTCAAGAGGTAAAAATGTTACGGCATTAAGAAGGGAGTCAAGTGATATTCAACATGTTTTAAACACGTTTTCTTTTTATTCTGACGATCCGGAAGGACTCTTTAGCAGAATTAAATGGGTAACCGGCGATATACTTGATTATTTTAATTTGCAAAAACTTCTCACAGGGGCGGAAGAGGTATACCATTGTGCTGCTGTAGTGTCCTTTCAAAAGAGTGAACGGGCAGGTATGATAACCAATAATGTCGAGGGGACGGCCAATGTTGTAAATGCATGCCTTGAGAACAGGATTAATAAACTATGTCATGTCAGTTCTGTTTCTGCCTTGGGAAAAGCTCAGGAGGGATCGTTAACTGATGAATTAACTAACTGGGTTCCTTCAAAAAAGATATCAGGGTATTCCGAAAGCAAGTTTTTTTCTGAAATGGAAATATGGAGGGGTATTGAAGAGGGACTGGATGCAGTTATAGTTAATCCTTCTATAGTGCTGGGTCCGGGGAAACGTGACTCGGGGAGTGCACAGTTTTTTAAGGTTGTATGGGACGGACTTAAGTTTTATACCAGGGGGGTAACAGGATTTGTTGATATAAAAGATGTTGTCCGGGCCATGATATTGCTTATGGAGGACAGGAATTTTGATAAATGTAAAAACCAGCGCTTTCTGTTGAATTCAGAGAATATAAGTTACCAGGATCTGTTTAACCAGATTGCTGATGCTTTGGGGAGACCCCGGCCTGAGTACTTTGCATCTCCATTTCTGCTAAATCTGGCCTGGAGAGTGACAGCGCTTATACATACAGCATATAAAAAATTTCCGGCTCTCTCTTATGACACAGCCTTGGCAGCTAATGCAATCAATCTGTACGACGGGAATAAGATTACCCGTTTCCTGAATTTTGAATATACTCCTGTAGCAAGGTCAGTTAAACAAACTTCAGAATATTTTTTATGCATGAAAAATAAGTAAAGGTGTCTGGCTGTGAAAAACCATTTTCCGGGCTACGCTGGGATTGAACAGCCGCGATAGCATACTTCTTCTGTGGGTGGTAAGGGAGATGACATCAATTTTTTTGTCTTCTATGAATTTTTCAAGAGTCTTTAGAAGATCGTCGCCCTGTAACAACCGGCAGTCGAAATCTTTTTGTGCATATTTACTTTGTAATAGTTCCTTCATCCCTTCCAGCCGTGCCTTATCCCAGTCAGAGTATTCATTCTTGGCTACATGTATACAAAATACTTTAATATCAAAAGGTTTCAGTATTCTTACCAGTTTTTCGATTGCTATAAAATCTTTTTCATCGAAATTGGTGGCATACAATACATTTTTAAATTCCCCCAGCTCTTTTTCGCGGTACTTTTCAGGGACTACCAGAACAGGCACTTTTGCATTGTAAATGACATCAGCTGTAATGCTGCCCACTGCGGATTCATTATCTCCTCCTGTACCCATAACAATGAGCATTGAGTTGTTTTCATGTGCATAGGCCAGAATATCTTCATCGGCATAACCAGGTTTAATGATAAATTCACTTTTAACTTTTTTCCAGGTCTCCTTACCTATGTCAGAGGATAGTTTTTTGATAAATTTTTTGAAATTTTCATTAGCATTTTTTTCGGCATTGTCAATTCTTGTAAGCAGCGTGGAATCATAGACATAGACGTCTGCATAAGGAACTGAATGAATTAAAGGATTTATGTAACAGTGCATAAAAACCAGCTTAACTCCGAGATGGGAAGCTATATTAAAAGCCAGCTTACATGTTTTTAAAGCGCCGTCTGAAAAATCTACCGGAACCAGTAAATGGTCGTTCTTTTTATCCCTGGCTTTCAGGATTTCATGTTTTTTACCAATAAAATCTTCCAGTACAGGTACTGCATTCTTTACATCCTTATCAAGAATTTTAACTTTAACAGAAGTAGCGCCCTCTTCAAGCAGATTAATATCCTCTAGTATACAATCTATGTTCTTTGCTTCCAGACGCATTTTCAGAATTTGTGCCTTTGAATATGGCAAAACTACTATTGTAACCAGTTTTTCTTCCATGACTTTCAGGTTTTAATTGAACATTGTCTTCCTGATATTTATTCGTGATAAGAAAAAAAGAAGTTACAAAAAGATCAATAAAAAATTACAAATAATTATTATTAAGTCATTAAGAGAGGTGTACGGATTAATATTTATAACCCGAAACTTTTTTGAATTTCATCGATGAAATCAAGTTTTTCCCATGTAAATAATTCAACATCTTTTATTACCGGGGCAGGTTCGTAAACAGATTCAAACTTTTTGGTAATGGTAACCGGTTGTCTTCCCATGTGGCCGTATGCTGCCGTATCGAGGTATACAGGATTTCTGAGTTTCAGCCTCTGCTCTATTGCTGCAGGGCGGAGGTCAAAGATCTCCTGAACTTTCAATGCAATGTCGCTATCTGTTATAGCGACATTTTTCCGGCCGTAGGTATTTACATAAACACCAACCGGACGGGCTACTCCGATAGCATAGGCAAGCTGCACCAGAATTTCATCGGCAACACCTGCTGCTACAAGGTTTTTAGCAATGTGACGGGCTGCATAGGCTGCAGACCTGTCTACTTTGGAAGGGTCTTTTCCCGAGAATGCACCGCCTCCGTGTGCACCCCTGCCACCATAGGTGTCTACAATTATTTTCCTGCCGGTAAGTCCGGTATCACCATGAGGACCGCCGATAACAAATTTCCCGGTAGGATTTACATGGTAAGTGATGTCTTTGCTGAAGAGATTTTGAACTCTTTCCGGAAGATTGGATTTTACACGTGGGATAAGAATGTTAATGACATCCTCTTTTATTTTTGCCAGCATCGGTTCGTCTGCATCAAAATCATCATGCTGTGTTGACACAACAATAGTATGTATTTTTTGAGGGATGTTTTCATCCGAATATTCAACAGTAACCTGTGATTTGGAATCAGGCCGCAGGTATGTCATATGTTTTCCTTCGCGACGGATTCTGGCAAGTTCCTGTAAAATCTCATGAGCCAGTTCCAGGGTTAATGGCATGTAATTATCTGTATCTTTGCATGCATAACCAAACATCATTCCCTGGTCGCCTGCGCCCTGTTCATTTCTGTCAGTTTTTTCAACACCCCTGTTTATATCCGGACTCTGTTCATGTATAGCGACCAGTACGCCACATGAATCTCCTTCAAAGCGGTATGCTCCTTTTGTATAACCGATTTTATTGATAACCCGCCTTGTTACCTCCTGAACATCAACGTATGTTTTTGATTTTACCTCGCCTGCAACCACAACCTGTCCGGTAGTTACAAGGGTTTCTATTGCTACTTTCGATTCACTGTCAAATGCCAGGAATTCATCAAGAAGGGCATCTGATATCTGATCTGACACCTTGTCCGGGTGACCTTCCGAAACAGACTCGCTCGTAAATAAATAACTCATATTATTCAGTTTAATAGCTGAAAAACAATTCAGATTCAGCAATGTTTAACTATCTTTAACTGCTGCGTGATATTTAGAATTGAATGGGATGAAAAAAGGTATGATCGCTTTAGCATTTTTTCATGTGGTTGCAATCAATCTCAAATCTTTCCACGTAGCGATGACAAATTTAATATTCCTTCTCTGAATAAAAAAAATCAGGTTTAATAAATTTGGTTAGCGATCGTCATTTGTTAACCTGCGGAATATGCTTTCAAGGTTTTGCTGTTTTTCAACCAATGTATGAAGGATAAGATTGTTTCTGACGGCAAAATTGAATATTACCTCCCTGATATCCTTATTATCATCTGATTCAATATTCCATAGTCCTTCAGACATATATGCATTTTTTATCCCCTCCAGTGCAAGTAACTGCTTCAAGGTTACATTTTTATTGAAACCTGCAATCACTGTTTGATCAGCATTGAACCGGCCGGCTTTAAGCTCCGGAATAGAACCGTCAGCTATTATTCTGCCTTTATTGATAATAACTGCCCTGTTACAAACAGCTTCAACCTCCTGCATTATATGGGTGGAGAGAATAACTGTTTTATTGCTGCTGATCTTTTTTATCAGTCCTCTTATCTCCTGAAGCTGGTTAGGATCAAGTCCGGTAGTAGGTTCATCCAGTATAAGAACCCGGGGATCATGAATAAGTGCCTGTGCAAGTCCCACCCTCTGCCGGTACCCCTTCGATAACATTCCTATTTTTTTATGTTGCTCACTGCCAAGGCCTGTCAATTCTATTATTCTTTTAATCCTTTGGGCTTTATCAGGTAATTTGTATAGGCCGGCAGCTAAAGACAAATGTTCCTTTACATACAGATCAGTATATAAGGGGTTATGCTCCGGCAGATAACCGATATTATTTTTTATTTTGACACTGGCTGCTTCAATTTTCTGATCTCCTATCCACACTTCTCCTGAGTCCGGAGGCATGTAACCTGTTAATATTTTCATAAGCGTTGATTTTCCGGCACCATTTGGTCCGAGAAATCCGACTAACTCGCCTTCATTGACTGAAAAACAGACGTTGTCAAGTACTTGCTGATTTCCAAATAATTTTACAATATTTCTAATTACTATATCCATAATTCTATAACAAAAATAATTGAATCTTTTTATATTCAAATCAATAAAGTAACTTTGCAGATCAGTTTAAGAGAATATCATGAAGGACCATCATTTTAATTATATAAAGGATTTAACCCGTTATGAGCGCCAAAAAACCTGGAAGGTGAATATTGGCGGTGTTTATGTGGGTGGCGACAACCCTGTAAGGATTCAATCTATGACAGATACCTCATCCAGGGATACTGAAGCAACAGTTGAACAGGTTATTGCCCTGGCCAGGGCCGGTGCGGATTATGTGCGGATTGCGGTTAAGGGTATGGATGATGCGCAGAATCTTAAAAATATTTCTGCCCTCCTACGTAAGAGGGGATTTGAGATACCACTGATAGCCGATATACATTTTAATCCGAAACTGGCAGAGATCGCTGCAAAGTATGTAGATAAGGTGAGAATTAATCCCGGAAATTTTTATGACAAAAGGGCAAATTTTCAAAACAGGATCTATTCTGATGAGGAGTATAAAGCTGAATTGCTAAAAATTGAAGAGCAGTTTATACCATTCCTGGAGTTATTAAAAAAGACCAAAACCGCCTTAAGGATTGGCGCAAACCAGGGATCACTTTCCGACCGGGTGATGAGCCGCTTTGGAGATACTCCTTCGGGAATGGCTGAATCAGTGATGGAATTTCTGCGATTATGTAAAAAGGCTGAATTTCATGATGTAGTTGTTTCAATTAAATCCAGTAATACCCGCATGATGGTCTATTCGGTGAGGCTTTTAAATTATAAGATGCGGCTTGAAGATTTAAAGTATCCGATACATCTTGGAGTTACTGAAGCAGGAGAAGGAGAAGACGGCCGGATAAGGTCTGCCGTGGGTATAAGCTCTCTGTTGGCAGATGGTATAGGCGATACCATCCGGGTATCATTAACCGAAAACCCGGTAAATGAAATTCCTGTTGCCATAAGTATTGTCAGCCACTTCAGGTCATATTTGAATCATCAGCCGATTTCAGCCCCTTTGTTTGCCCAGACAAATCCGTTCGAATATGAAAGAAGATCTGCCCGGCCGGTATTGAATATGGGGGGGGATAAAGTACCTGTTGTTGTTGCTGATTTGGGTGAACGAACCCTTCAGGAGATTTTACCAATCCGGGGAAAGTTAATACCTGATTATTTTCTTTCTTCAAATAAAATAATGGATATTCACGGTGAAAGTTATCCGGTTATTTCGCTTGAAGAGTATCTTTTCGAAAGCACAAGGTGGGGAAGAATGAAATTTATCCGTACCAACAAGATGGATTTTGACAGGTTTATGGAAAATAATCCGGAAATAATAATGAAGTTGAAGCAGACAAGAAAAACAGTACTTATTCTTGAGAGCTTTAATAAGAATCCCTTTGCTGAGCTGCGTGCATTTTTTATGGCTCTCGAAACACATATCTGGAAAGTACCTGTAATTCTTTACCGGAGATATAATGAGACCAGCCGTGAAAACCTTCAGATTAAAGCCTCGGCAGATTTGGGAGGTTTGCTGATTGACGGTTATGGCGACGGTATCTGCATATCTAATGAAAGTGACACAATTACCTTTACAGAGCTCAAAGACATGAGCTTTAAAGTATTACAGGCCAGCCGTATGCGTATGAGCCATACCGAGTTCATATCTTGTCCCGGCTGCGGACGGACCCTTTTTGACCTGCATGAGACAACTTTGAGGATAAAGGAACATTTTCAACACCTCGATAATTTGAAAATTGGTATTATGGGATGTGTTGTCAACGGTCCCGGGGAGATGGGGGATGCCGACTATGGCTTTGTTGGCGCAGGAAAAGATAAAGTAACTCTTTATAAAGGGCTCAAACCTGTTAAAAGACATATTTTATTTGCAGATGCAGTTGATGAACTTGAACAGCTGATCAGGGAAAACGGCGACTGGAGGAATCCCGAAAATTAATCTTCCCCGTTATGTCAAAAGTACATTGGAAACCAGGCACTATTATCTATCCTATTCCGGCTGTGATGGTAAGTTGCGGACATGAACCGGAAGAATACAATATAATAACTATTGCATGGACCGGAACAATAAACAGTAATCCGCCTTTATGTTATATTTCAGTAAGACCTTCACGTCATTCGTATGATATTATCAAAAGGACTGGAGAGTTTGTGATCAACCTTACCACCGAAGAACTTGCAGAAGCTACAGATTGGTGTGGTTGTCGCTCAGGCAGTAAATATAATAAGTGGGAAAAGATGAGTCTGACACCTGCCCCGGCCCGGGTAGTTAAAGCTCCGGTTATAAAAGAGTCGCCCGTGAATATAGAATGCAGGGTGATAAATATGCTTGAACTGGGATCACACCATGCTTTCCTGGCAGAAGTGGTGGGAGTTTCAGTTGATGACGAGTATATCAACGATGATAACGCATTTAACTTCTCAATAGCAAAACCTTTGGTATATAATCATGGCCACTATTTTGGCCTGGGTAAAATGATAGGTAAATTCGGATGGTCTGTACAGAAGAAGAAAAAGAAACCATAGTTAACATTAAATGCATTTTGAACATTATTTAAAAATAATTGTATAAGAGAATGAATTCCGGTATAAAAATTAATAAGTGCAGCAATGAAATTAATATCAGTGGTGTTTTTAATCATAATGAATTTTAGTATGGGATATACACAGGTTAATCCTCTTTTACGGGAGTTTAATACACCTCATCAAACAGCTCCCTTTTCAGAAATAGAAAATGAACATTTTTTTCCTGCATTCAAAGAGGCAATAAAACAGGGAGAAGAGGAGATAAGAGCAATAGCTGAAACCACTGAAAAGCCTTCATTTGATAACACAATTATTGCTCTGGAAAGGTCGGGACGTTTAATAAGCAGGACTGCAGGTATATTTTTTAATTTGCTAAATGCTGAAACAAATGATGAACTTCAGAAAATTGCCCAGGAGATCTCACCGATCCTAACCAAATATCAAAATGACATTACATTAAACCCTGTTCTTTATGAGCGGGTTAAAAATATATACAGTCAAAAGGATCAATTGAAGCTGACTGTCGAACAGCAAACACTTCTGGAGAACACTTATCTGAGTTTTGTTAGACGGGGGGCTGACCTGACTGATAAAGAGAAGATAAGGTTCAGAGAGATCAGTACAGAGTTATCCGGACTTACACTGCAGTTTGATAATAATGTATTGAAAGAGACTAACAGCTATGAACTGCACATTACAGAAAAAGATAAGCTTGCAGGATTGCCTGAAAGTTCACTTGAGGCTGCATCAGCCAAAGCGAAAGAGAAAAATAAAGAAGGCTGGATCTTTGATATTACAATGCCCAGTTACCTTCCGTTCATGAAATATGCTGATGACCGTCAACTGCGCAAAGAACTTTATATGGCTTATTCGTCCAAAGCATTTAAGGGAAATGAATATGATAACAGGGAAAATGTTAACAGGATCGTTAATTTACGTCTTGAGATGGCAAATCTTCTGGGTTATCCCGATTATGCAAGCTACGTTTTAGAACGCCGTATGGCAAATAATGCCGCAGGGGTGTATAAATTGCTGGATGATCTTTATTCGGCCTCATACAATGTAGCACTTAAAGAAAAAGCTGAAATTGAAGCATTTGCTAAAAAATCAGGTTTTAAGGGTGATATTATGCCCTGGGATTGGACTTATTACAGTGAAAAGCTGAAAATCAAAAAATTTGACCTGAATGATGAAATGCTTAAACCATATTTCGAACTTAATAAAGTTGTAGAAGGGGTTTTCGGACTTGCTACCGAACTTTTTGGTATCTCATTTAAGGTTAACAGAGAAATTGAGGTTTACCATGAGGAGGTTGTTCCTTATGAAGTATATGACATGGATGGAAAGTTTCTGGCAGTGCTTTATACAGATTTTCATCCACGTCCGGGCAAACAGGGCGGAGCATGGATGAATGATTTCAAAGGGCAGTGGAAAGAGGATGATTTGGATTCCCGTCCGCATATCACTATTGTTATGAATTTTACAAGACCTACCGAAACCAAACCGGCATTGCTTACTTTTAATGAGGTAGAAACTTTTATGCACGAGTTTGGCCATGCCCTTCACGGAATACTTGCTGACGTAAATTATGCAAGCCTTTCAGGAACTAATGTATATCGTGATTTTGTAGAGCTGCCATCCCAGATAATGGAAAACTGGGCTGTAGAAAAAGAATTTCTGGATAGCTTTGCCGAACATTATCAAACCGGGGAGAAGATACCGGTAAGTTTGGTGAACAAGATAAAAGAATCGCAGAATTACCTTGCCGGCTATCTTTTTGTCAGGCAGCTCAGTTTCGGATATCTTGATATGGCATGGCATACTTTGGAAGAACCCTTTAATGGTGATGTAAAGAAGTTTGAGGAAGAGGCCTGGGAAAAGACCCGTATTTTTCCCGTTATCGAAGAGGTTTGTATGAGCACCCAGTTCGGCCATCTTTTTGCAGGAGGTTATGCTGCCGGATATTACGGATATAAATGGGCTGAAGTTCTTGATGCAGATGCTTTCAGCCTGTTTAAAGAAAAGGGATTGTTCAATAAGGAGGTTGCAACTTCTTTTCGGAAGAATATACTCGAAAAGGGAGGAACAGAGCACCCGATGGTGCTTTATAAGCGCTTCAGGGGCCATGAACCTGAAGTTGATGCATTACTTGAGCGCAGCGGACTTAAATAGGTTGAGCCAGGGGATCAGATCTTTGACTTTTAAAACTTTTATACCACTTTTTTGTATTGTGGTAATAAATTTTGTCTACTGCCTCCTTCGGAAGTTTTAGTCCGCGAAATTCTTCATTAATAAGATCACTCTGCATTTTATTATCAGTTACCAGGAATTCCCAGTCGCGCAGCCAGGTACGGATAACACCCTGCCTGAATGATTCGCTGTCACCCCCTCTGTCTATCACATCGGTGCCGTAAAGAATACGATCCTGATATTTTATAAAGAAATCGCGTACCTTATCTCTGTTTTCAGCAGTTTGATAAAAAACCTGCCCCATCCGGGCTGCCATATCCACCGAGGCATTTGGGAACCGGTCGAGGAACAGACCAAGTTCATCAACACTCCACTCAAGGCTGGCCAGGTGGCAACCAATAAATGAGAGATCAGGATTTTTTTGAAGCATGCGGTCACGGGCAGCCATCTGCTCTTCGTAGGAGGGAAGTTCAGGATGCAGGAACATATGGTACCGGGGATTCCTCGTAAAGTAGGAGCTGTCGTTTTTGACAGTCATCTCCTCTGCCGGGAGCCAGCAGTTCTTTGGTTCCCCCAGATGGGCTGTCAGGGGAATTCCCTTTTTTGCAAGATAAAGAAATATCTCATCAAAACCCGGATCGTCGATCATGATAAGGTTACTCTCTTTATCACGAAACTCCATGCCTATATTTTTCCATACCTTTACAGCAACAGCTCCGTCGGCAATGCATTGTTCGAGCCAGGCAGCGGTGTTCTCTGTCCAGCCCGCTTCACCCCACCCTTCCAGACAAAAAGTGGCAGTGAATTCAAAATTATCCGGGTAGTTCTCTCTGGCTTTTTTTGACCACTGGTGCACATCAGCAACATGTTCGCAATCGCCGGAATATGTGTTGATACCAAGAAGCCTGAAATTATTTTTTTTCGCCATTTCCAAAGAGCCGTGTTCAGCAGTGTATAAATGATAGTGAGCATCAATTTTCGGAACATTACTGAAATCGCTCTGCGAATAGTAATTATTGTTACAGGAGATAATGGCTGATCCGGTTAAGAGCAGCATAATAAACCTGTATAACATATTGGCATAAAAGTATTTTATAATCTTCATCACTTAAGGAATATTATTTTTTGAGGGATGAAGTTATTAAAAATTTTCCCGTTAACCATGGCACACTATTTTTCAAAGCTGAATATATTTTTATTTTTGTATTAAAACTAAGCAACAATGATAGAAATACTCAGAGAAAGAAGAAGTTGCCGTGAATATAAGGGGAGGCCGGTGGAAGTTGACAAGTTAAAGATCCTGCAGGAGTCGGTTTTACGTTCACCCTCTTCAAAAAGTATCAATCCCTGGGAGTTCATATTTGTTGAGGATAAAGGAATTATAAGCAGTTTAAAGGATTGCAAGCCGCACGGCACAGCTCCTTTAAAGACAGCACCGTTGGCTGTAGTAATATGTGCTGACGAGACATTGAATGATGTATGGATTGAAGATTGCTCTGTTGCTTCAATTCTGCTGCAGCTTACCGCCCAGTCGCTCGGACTGGGAAGTTGCTGGGTCCAGGTCAGGAAGCGCAACTATTCAGAGAGTGTATCATCTGAGGAATTCATAAGGAATTTATTGCAGGTACCAGATCATTACAGAGTATTAAGTATCATTGCAATTGGCTACCCTGCTGTCAGGCGTGAGGGCAAACCTTTTAGCGAACTGCAGTTTGATAAGGTAAGAGTCAACAGATTCTGATTCCGCCTTAAAAGAAGTCATTAAAATCTGCAGGTGTTTTACTTTGGTATTCCTGATCGCAATCGAGATTGATGCTGAAATTTTCAGGTCTCTTGAATCCTATATCTTCGGTTATTCCCAGTGATTTGTCTGCCAGTACCTTTTTCATAAAATAGCCCCATATCGGCAGAGCCATATTAGCTCCCTGTCCTGATGAAATAGTGCGAAAATGTATACTTCTGAGATCAGCCCCGGTCCATACTCCGGCGGTAAGTTTTGGAGTTATGCCCATAAACCAGCCGTCTGAATGGTTTTGTGTGGTTCCCGTTTTCCCTGCAATTGGCATTTTAAATTGTCCGTAACCTTCCCTGTACCTTAGTCTGATACCTGTACCCTCATTTATAACTCCCTGGAGCAGGTTCAGCATCAGGTATGCTGTCTGTTCATCTATTGCGTCATGTCTTTCAGGCTGGAAAGTAGCAAGGACATTACCATAGCGGTCTTCTATGCGGGTAACGAAATAGGGTTTTACAAACACTCCCTGGTTGCCGTAAGTATTAAAGGCACCTACCATTTCGTACAGGCTGATGTCGGAGGTGCCGAGAAACATTGAGGGTACCGGGTCAATCGGACTGTAAATACCCATTCTTTTCATTACCTCTGCAACAGCCTGCGGGGTGAACTGTTTCATTACCCAGGCTGAGATTTTGTTTCTTGACTGTGCCAGTCCCCATTTCAGAGTGACCAGTTTTCCTTCGTTTTCTTCATCCAGTTCGGCATCTTTTGGTTCCCAGATGGTACCGTCAGGCAACTGAAACTGCTGGCTTACATAAGGAACTTTAGTACATGGTGTAAGTCCGTTTTGCATTGCCAGGGTATACAGAAAAGGTTTAATTGTCGAGCCAACCTGTCTTTTGCCTTTTTTCACCATGTCGTACATGAAGTATTTATAGTTCGGACCACCGACATAAGCCCTTACTTTACCTGTCTCAGTCTCCATAGCCATAAATGAACTTTTAAAAAAGCGAAGATACCATTTGATGGAATCCATAGGCGACATAATAGTATCTATCTCACCTTTCCATGAAAAGACAGTCATCTCAACAGGCTTACTGAAATTTTCTTTTATCTGGGAGAAGTTTTTACCTGCTGCATTTAAAACCCTGTACCTTTCCGATCTTCTGATCTCTCTGTCCATTAGTTCATTTACCTGTTCCGGAGTCATATTATTTGCAAAAGGGGGATTGTTCAGATATCTCATTGCTCCGTCAAATTCAGGCTGAAGATCATTTTTCAGATGATGTTCCACTGATTCCAGGGCATATTTCTGCATGCGCGAATCTATTGTGGAAAAGATTTTAAGGCCGTCGTTGTATAGGTTATAATTTTCACCCGAAGGTTTCACGTTTTTATTGCACCATCCGAAAAGAGGGTTAGTTTCCCATTCTGTGGAGTCTTCTTTAAACTCCTGGTATTGCCAGGATGCATATTTCTTTCTGTCAGGTTTTGTAGCTGTCATAGTCAGTCTGAGGTATTCGCGGAAGTAAGGGGCAGGTCCGCTTTTATAATCGACCTCCTGATATTCGAGGTCCAGAGGCAGTTGTTTGATTGAATCACGTTCATGGTTTGTGATATAACCATATTTTTTCATCTGGTTGATAACAACATTCCTGCGGCGCAATGTCAGCTCCGGCCTGCGTAAAGGATTATAGAGCGATGAGTTTTTTGCCATTCCCACAAGCATAGCTGACTGGTGAAGATGCAATGAATCGGGAGGTATACTGAAATAGACCATTGAGGCAGATTTGATGCCCACAGCCAGATTAAGAAAATCATATTTATTGAGGTACATTAAAATAATTTCCTCCTTGGTATAGCTTCTCTCCAGTTTTACGGCAATTACCCATTCTCTGAATTTGCGAACTATGAGCTGAAGTTTATTTGAAAAATCTTCACGGGGGAAAAGCATTTTTGCAAGCTGCTGGCTGATTGTACTTCCCCCTCCCGAGCTTGCACTGCCGAATGCCAGTCCTTTAAAAACACGTAATAATCCGCGAAGGTCAATTCCGGAATGTCTGTAGAACCGTATATCCTCAGTAGCGATCAGTGCATCAATAAGATTTTGGGGCAGATTTTCATAACCAACGAAAGTACGGTTTTCGCTGATGAAGTATTTATCCACTATTTTACCATCGGCAGAGTAAATTTCTGAAGCAAGTATATTTTGGGGATTTTCTAACTCCTCGAAGGTGGGCATGAATCCAAGAAATCCCTTGGCTATGAGGAAGAAAAGAAGGATAAGGACCGCAATGCCAACACCAAATAAAGCCCAAAACCATTTTATAAATTTTCCCGTATTGTCACTTTTTATTTCAGACATTTTTTGACTTAATAAAATAATTCAACAAATATAATTGTTTCTATTATGGTATTGTATGTAAAACGGTACAGACTTGTATTATATTATTTTTTTAAAATTAATTTAATCACTATCAAATAAATAGAAAAAAAATAAACAAACTAATATTTGAACTTAGCAATTCATTTTCTTTATTTTGCAGAAATTTTCATAAAAAACAGAACTATATGCACGAAAACCTAGTAATAGTAGAATCACCGGCAAAAGCCAAAACTATTGAGAAATTTTTAGGGAAAGAATACCTGGTTACATCCTGCATGGGTCATATAAGGGATTTACAAAAAAAAGATTTTGGAATAGATCTGAAAAATAATTACCAACCCAAATATGTGATCACTAATGACAAAAAGAAAATAGTCAGTCAGTTAAAGAGGTTATCAAAAGAGGCTCAAACTGTGTGGCTGGCTTCTGATGAGGACCGGGAGGGAGAGGCCATTGCCTGGCACCTTAAAGAGGTTCTGAACCTTGACAAATCAAAAATAAGACGTATTGTTTTTCATGAGATCACTCAGAATGCTATTCAGAATGCTATAAAAAATCCGCGCTATATAGATGAAAACCTGGTGAATGCACAGCAGGCAAGGAGAGTTCTTGACCGCATAGTAGGTTTTGAAGTTTCACCTGTATTATGGAAAAAAGTAAAACCTGCGCTTTCAGCCGGCCGGGTGCAATCGGTTGCTGTCCGCCTTATAGTTGAAAGGGAACGTGAAATCATCAATTTTAAATCTGAATTTTTTTTCAGGGTAACAGGTATCTTCACAGTGAAGGATGAGAAGGGTAATATTACTGAGATGAAGGCAGATCTGTCAGGGAAATTTTCAACAAAGCAGGAAGCATACTCTTTTCTGGAAAAATGCCGCTCAGCCCGGTTTACTGTTGAGAAAGTTGAGAAAAAACCTTCAAAAAGGTCACCTGCCCAACCATTTACAACTTCAACGTTGCAACAGGAGGCAAGCAGGAAACTGGGTTTTTCTGTATCTCAGACAATGGCTGTGGCTCAAAGATTGTATGAGAGCGGGAAAATAACCTATATGCGTACCGATTCCGTGAACCTTTCGAGCCTTGCACTGAATACTGCAGCTGAGAAAATTACTGATCTCCATGGTGAAAAATATCTTAAGATAAGAAAGTATAAAACAAAATCGAAAGGGGCTCAGGAAGCTCATGAAGCAATCCGGCCGACATATATGAATAAGCAATCAATCGATGGTACCTCTCAGGAAAAAAGGTTATATGAACTTATCTGGAAACGGACAATTGCATCTCAGATGGCAGATGCAAAGCTTGAAAAGACTGTTGCCACAATAAACATTTCTAACCTTCCTGAAAAATTTATTGCATCCGGGGAAGTCCTTCTTTTTGACGGATTTTTAAAAGTTTATATTGAATCTACTGAAGATGACAACAGTAACAATCATAACGGGCAACAGATCATTCCCCCTTTGAAGATAGATGATGAACTTCCCCTGAAGTCGATAGTTGCAACTCAGCGTTTTACACAAAAGCCTCCGAGATACACAGAAGCATCACTTGTAAAAAGACTGGAGGACCTGGGTATTGGGCGGCCTTCGACTTATGCCCCCACAATTACCACTATTCAGAACAGAAATTATGTAGTCAAAGAGGACAGGCCAGGAGTTGAAAGAGAGTATTGCGTGCTGCAATTGAAGAAGGGAAAGATTATCGAAAATGAAAAGGTTGAAGTTTACGGTACCGAGAAATCAAAGCTTTTCCCTACAGATGTAGGCATGGTAGTTAATGATTTTTTAATGGATAATTTTGAACAGATCATGGATTATAACTTCACTGCCAGTGTGGAAAAGGAATTTGATGATATTGCGTTAGGGGACAAAGTGTGGAACCAGATGATTGACGAATTTTATAAGCCTTTTCATGACCAGGTAGAGGGTGTACTTAAAAATTCAGAGCGTTCAAAAGGTGAACGTATTTTGGGCAGGGACCCTAAGACAGGGAAACAGGTTTCAGTCAAGATAGGGCGTTACGGAGCTGTTGCCCAGCTGGGTGAAACTTCAACCGGGGAAGGGGAGGAGAAACCTCAGTTTGCCAGCCTTCGTCCCGGGCAACATATCGAGACAATCACTCTTGAGGATGCGCTTAAGCTGTTTGAACTTCCCCGTGAATTGGGAGAATATGAGAATAAAGCTGTAACTGTCAGTATTGGCAGGTTCGGTCCTTATGTGAGACATGACAGCAAGTTTGTATCTCTCACAAATGAAGATGATCCTTTTACCATTGCTCTTGAACGTGCAATCGAACTTATTGAATTTAAAAGGGAAAAGGATAAAAAAGCAGTTATAAAGACATTTGACAATGAACCTGGTTTAAAAATTTTAAATGGCAGGTGGGGACCCTATATATCATTCAAAAAGAAAAATTATAAAATTCCTAAAAAAACCAACGCAGTTGAATTAACTCTGGAGGACTGCAAAAAGATAATTGAAGCTGCCGGGCCAAAAACTAAAAAAGCCGGAAAAAAAGGGTAGCTTGCAGTGTATTTTATATTTTTGACTTTAAAAGTTAATTAAATGGATATCCGGAACTATTTTGACCCTGTTGATCCTTCACTGCTAACTGCTTATAGGGGAAAGGCTGAAAAATATTTTTTGGGTGAGGCGATCGCCAAAACAACGGAAAATCTTACAGGTTCAAATTTTCATGACTTGGATATCCTGATCGTCAGCGCTCCTTTTGATAATGGTAAAATTGTTGACAACCAGGAGCATATAGTTAAAAGGATAAGAGATTATTTATACAGACTTGCATTGCCATACAGGCAACCGGCAATTGCTGATCTGGGTAATTTAAAGCCTGCAACCACTAAAAGAGGATCATTTCTGGCTTTACGCGATATCATTGAGTTTTGTAAGGAAATGAAGGTTACCACAATTGTAATTGGCGGAAGTCAGGATTTAACCGCCGGAATATGTGAAGCATATGGCAATGAGAGATTTTTTACTTTGTCTGTGGCCGATGCAATGTTTGACGTGAAGAGGGGTATTGAACAATTCTCTTCTGAAAACTTTCTTACAGGCATATTTAAAAAACTGTCCGGTCTGTTTCAGTTCAACCTGATAGGATTTCAAAATCACCTTGTAGGTAAAAAGCTGATTGATAAATACGGAATTTCGGGTGAATATCTGCGTCTCGGTCAGATGCGTAATGATTTTTTACTGGTTGAGCCTGCCTTACGAGACTCTGATGTACTATCATTAGATATGGGAGTAATTAGTTATGGTTTTGCTCCTGCTACAATTCAGAAAAATCCAAACGGTTTCCGGGGAGAGGAGATATGCCGGTTGGCCCGATTGGCAGGATTGAGCAACAGGCTTAAAGTATTTGGGTTGTTTGGGATTTGTTCGGGCGAGGATAAAGATGACCAGACACTCAGACTGGCATCTGAAATAATCTGGTATTTTATTGAAGGATTTGGTGACAGGACTGTATGTAGCGACAGGCTGACCTATAAAGTAGAGGTAAGCGGCCTTGAACGGCCGATGATATTTTTAAATGAGACGGAAACAGGCCGGTGGTGGTTTGAAATCAGTTCGCTGGCAGGCGAAAAAATTGTTGCAGCATGTTCTGAAAAGGATTACAGAAAAGCAAAAAACAATGAAATTCCCGGCCGATGGATAAAATTTATGCAAAAAATGGACAATTTATCAAAATAATAAGAGAATGAACGCGTTCTTTGCAAACCAGGCTTATGTTTGTTTGTTGCGACCGACATTTTTTTATTTCTTTAAAGAGGATTCAAAAATTAGTTTGCGACATGTGTTATAATGAGTATGAAAAAATTATTTTCTTTATTATATTTGTTAATTATATTTAATACGGCGACTTTTAGTCAGCAGGATCCTCAGTTTACAAACAATATGTTTTACAAATTGGGTGTTAATCCGGGATTTGCAGGTGCAGAAGATGCAATTAATGGTTTGATTTTAAAACGTTATCAGTGGGAAGGGATGATAGGCGCTCCTAAAACTACGGTTTTTGCAGTTGATGCTGCTGTTGATATATTTGGTAGTCCGGGTGGCCTCGGATTTAACATTGTAAATGACCAATTGGGATTTGAAAAGAACATATCAGTTAACGCCAGCTATGCTTATAAGACAGAATTAAGCATAGGCAGGCTTGGAGTGGGGTTATCTTTAGGGTTATTCAATAAAAGCATTAATGGTAATTGGGAGGTACCTGATGATATCAATAACCTGGGAATATATACACAGCCCACTTCTGATCCTTATATTCCGCAGGGAGAGACAAGTCAGATGGCTTTTGACCTCGGCACAGGGGTCTATCTCTCATCTAATAAATACTTTCTGGGATTATCCGTAACTCATCTTAATCAGGCCCCGATTGTATATGCAGAATTGGTAAGTGCATATTTATCAAGGCATTATTATTTTATGGGTGGATACAATATTAAACTGACTGATCCGTTATTTGAGTTACGGCCATCGGTTCTGTTAAAAACTGACCTTGCCGGATGGCAGATGGATGTGAATGCAAATGTTATTTATGATGATCGTTTTTGGGGAGGACTTTCGTTTCGTATGAACGATGCAATTGCCCTGTTGGTTGGGCTTGAGATGTTCAACGGACTGAATCTGGGTTATTCATTTGACCTTGTAACTTCTTCAATTGGTTATTATGGATTTGCATCACATGAGATATTTATAAATTATTCAATAGATCTGGAACGAGACAGAAATAAAAAATATAAGAGTATTAGATTTTTATAAGCCATATTTACTGAGCTATGAAAAATTTTTTTTCAATAATAGTTTTAATCCTGAGTGTTCTTGGTTTTACCGGATGTAATAAGTCGGGAAACGGAGAATTGGTCGGAGTGCAAGGCAGGCCTAAGTGGAGGGAAACACAACCTCATGGAATGGTTTATGTCAGAAGAGGGAGTTTCAATATAGGTCCGAGTGACCAGGATCCTGCAATGGCAGGGACACCCACCAGAACAGTTTCGCAGGATGCCTTTTGGATGGATGATACTGAGATCACCAATAATGAATACAGGCAGTTTGTAAATTGGGTCAGGGACTCGATTGCACGCAGAATGTTAGGAGACCAGTATCCTGAATTCATAATTACAGAGGACCGGCAGGGTACACCCATAGATCCTCCCCGTATCAACTGGCGTGAAAAAATTGACTGGAGTGACCCTGATTACCAGATGGCAATGACAGATCTCTATATGCCCGAGAATGAACGTTTTTTTGGTAAAAAAGAGATTGATACGAGGAAGCTGATTTATGAATACTGGTGGATAGACCTTCAACAGGCAGCCAGGCGTTCGAACAGTTACAATTTTGAGACACAGAGATATGAGGGTAATGTATACGACAGCAGGGGTGAACTGAGACCAATCGAGAACAGGTCGTCATTTATCCTTACCGACCTTGTGCATGTTTATCCCGATACTCTTTGCTGGATCAGGGACTTTACCTATTCATACAATGAGCCCTGGGCAACGCGTTATTTCTGGCATCCGGGATTTGATGACTATCCTGTGGTGGGAGTTACATGGAAGCAGGCAATGGCTTTTTGCAACTGGCGTACAAAAATACAAAATGATTATCTTACAACAAAAAGACAACCAACATTGCAGGCTTACAGGCTGCCAACAGAAGTTGAATGGGAATATGCCGCCAGGGGGGAGAAGGAATTTTCCATGTATCCATGGGGGGGGTATTACACCAGGGATGAAGATGGTGTTTTTCTTGCTAACTTTAAACCATTAAGAGGTAATTACGTTGAAGATGGAGGAATTACCTCTATGAAGGTAGGCAGTTATGAACCTAATGAATACGGACTGTATGATATGGCAGGCAATGTTGCAGAATGGACAGAGACTGCATATGATGAGGCAGGCTATAATTATTTCAGTGACCTGAATCCAACTTTTACTTATAATGCCCGTCCGGATGATCCTCCGGTAATGAAACGAAAAGTTGTCAGAGGCGGTTCGTGGAAAGATATAGCCTATTTTACACAAGTATCAACAAGAAGCTTTGAATACCAGGATACAACTAAATCTTATATAGGGTTCAGATGTGTCAGGTCAACATTTGGTGAAGAATTTAAATAAATGAATCTCTAATCCTTTTACTTTAATTAATATGAATCTGGGAGAAATTTTTAAAACTAAACGCTGGAAAACATTCATGGGTTATGTTTATGGGTGGGGTGCTTCAATAGTTATGCTCGGGGCACTGTTTAAACTCCAGCACTGGCAGTTTTCAGGATTGTTGCTGACGATCGGACTGATCACTGAAGCATTTATATTCTTTTTGTCAGCCTTTGAGCCACCTCTGGATATGCCCGACTGGGGTAAGGTATACCCTGAACTTCGTGAAGAATATGATCTGATGGAACTGGAAGAGATCGGTACCGGCAAAAAACGGGGACTGGATCAAATGTTTTCCTCATCTGAATTGTCACCTGAACTGCTGGATAAGGTAGGCAAGGGATTAAATGACCTGTCGACTGCGGCACGAGGGATAAGTGATATCTCCTCTGCAACGCTGGCGACAGATATGTATGTCAAAAACCTGAGTTCAGCATCAGAATCTATGAGTTCGTTTGCAGAAATTAATAAAAGGGCAAATGAATCATTAAACTCTTCAGTCAGCAAGTTAGTAGATTCCTACTCAATGGCATCGCAGCAACTGTCTGATACCGGCAAGGGTACAATTGACAAGCTCATTAAGAGCAGTGAGGAGTTTACTGAGAATCTTACTGACACGGGTAAAAAAATTGCTGAAACCATTAATGCTGCCTCCGGAAGTATTTCCAATGAGATGAAAAATATTGGAGAGGGTTCAAAGCAGTATGCAGGTAATCTGGAGAAACTGAATAATAATATCCTTGCATTAAATGAGAGCTTTGAACAGCAGTTGCAGGGTACAAAAAATCAGTTTGAAGCAAGCCGGAAATTCAGCAGCGATCTGAATCAAATGAGTGAAATCCTGGCATCATCTGTTTCTGAGCTTCAGAAGTATAAGACAAATGCTGAAAGCTTAAATCAGCATCTTGAAGCTCTGAATACCATTTATGGTAATATGTTAGGGGCAATGAGTTACAAAAAGTAAAATTCAGAAGTAACAACTAGAAGTATGGGTGCAAAAAATTGTCCGGAAACACCGAGGCAAAAAATGATAAACATGATGTACATTGTTTTAACTGCAATGTTAGCATTGAATGTGGCAGCAGAGGTACTTGAGGCTTTTACCGTTGTGGATTCAAGCCTTATACAGACCCTGAAAACAGTGGACATGAAAAATGCGCAGGTCTATTCCGCCTTTGAACAGGCTTACGCAGAAAATGCTGCGAGAGTGGGTGAGTGGAAAGCTAAGGCTGATAATGTAAAGGCTGAAACTCAGGAAATGATATCATATATTTCCACTTTAAAAGAACAACTTGTAAGGGCATCAGGAAGTAAATTGGTTTCTCCCGATAATCCGTTAAGACCTGAAAATTCTTTTCTGGTTACTGAAACCGGGGATACACTTATAATCTCAAAACAGGATGATCTGAATACCCCCTCGGAAATTTTAATTACACAGAAAAATGCCACTGCCCTTAAAGAAAAGGTTGTTGAATACAGAAATTCACTGGTTGAATTAATACAGGAACAGGATGAGGATCTTAGAAATACTGTATTAAGTGCATTGGATACATCTGACCCCCCTGTTAATTACAGGGAAGGAGGCGAGGCAAAATCATGGGAAACTGAGCATTTCCTTGATATGCCACTGATAGCAATTTTAACTATCTTATCTAAAATACAGATAGATGTTAAGAATTCGGAGGCTAACCTTATCAATTATCTCTATGCACAAATTGATGCCGGCGCTTTTCTTTTTAATAAACTTGGAGCTCGCGTAATTCCAAGATCAAATGTTGTTCTGCAGGGAGATGAATATATGGCTGAGGTATTTCTTGCTGCTGAAGATACGACACAACAACCTGAAATTATTATAAATAACCGTCCTTATGAGGTTAAAGACGGGAAAGCAACCTACCGCATAGGCACCAGCGAACCTGGTACCTTCAGGTGGAGTGGCCTGATAAAGTATAAGACCCCTGCCGGTATAATAAGAAATTACCCGTTCAGTCAGGAATACCAGGTGACCCGTCCCAGTGTAACCATGTCGGCTACCCGCATGAATGTTTTTTATCGCGGACTTGATAATCCGTTTGATATTGGCGGAGGGGGTATTCCCCAGGAAAACCTGGAGGTAGCAATGACAAACGGACAGGTAATTAAAAGTGGCGCTACATATATCATTAAGCCGAATGAACTGGATGAGCAGGGAAGAAGAACCACTGTTTCCGTTTATGCAAATATTGGTAACGAAAGACGACTATTGGGTACTACCAAGTGGAGAGTCAAGAAAGTCCCGGATCCTGTTGCCCAGGTAGCAGGACAGGCAGGAGGAACAATACGTAAAGAGCGTTTGCTTGTTGAGGATGGAGTAATGGCCGTACTGGAAGATTTTGATTTCGATTTTAAGTATACTGTAACACAGTTCAATGTGCAGGTTTCAGGTACCGGCGGTTATGTGAGTATCTGGGAATCTAACTCCAACCGTTTTACTAATGACCAAAAAGAGCAATTCAGAAGGTTAACTCCAAATAGTCTGGTTTATATTGCAAATATTAAAGCCAGGGGCGATGATGGTGAGGTACGCGATCTCGACCCAATCTCATTTAAAATAATGTAATATGAGAAAGTTAGTTGTTTCTTTAGGAATAGTATTTATTATTACGCTGATTTTTTCGGGGCAATCAGATGCACAGATTGTAAACAGCGCTTATAAGATTACAGATGTTTACCAGAAAAAACCTATGCCCCTGCCCTCGGTGAGAGAGGCTGATGTTTTCTGGTCAAAGAAAGTCTGGCGCATTATTGATCTGCGCGAAAAGATGAATCTGACATTGTATTATCCTACTGTTGAAATAGATGGCAGGATGAACCTGATTTCCCTCATGCTTGAAGGAGTAAAGAACGGACAAATAACTCCATATGACGCCCGCCTGGATGATGATTTTAAGGTACCTATGACCTTTGAACAGGTACAGGACGCATTAGGCGCCGAATCTACGATAGAGGAGACGATCGATTTTGATACCGGAGAAAGAAAGACAGTTGAGATCGAGGGTGATATAAGGCCAAATGAGATCAAACAGTTTATGGTCAAGGAAGAGTGGTATTTTGATAAGCAGTCCTCTACCCTGAATGTGAGGATTATTGGAATTTGTCCGATAAGGGAATTTGTCCGCGAAAATGATGAATCGGGCCAGGTACTGAGACAAAAAGTTTTTTGGGTATACTATCCTGAAGCAAGAAACCTGCTTGCATCCAACCTGGTGCTTAATCCATATAACGAAGCCCGGTCAATGTCGTTCGATGAACTGTTTATCAAGAGGTTTTTTAACAGCTATATTGTTAAAGAATCTAACGTTTTCAATAACCGTGATATAAATGCATATTTGAGCGGGAAAAATGCTATGTTGGAATCAAAGAGGGTTGAAGAAGAGATTTTTAATTTCGAACAGGATCTTTGGGAGTATTAAGAGTTAACTGCATATCGATGAAATTATTGAATTACCCGGAATAGCATATATCCATATATTACTTGTCGCGATTATCATCCGGGTTACCGGGCAGATTTAATTTGTCTTTTTTATGCAAGAATGAGGAAAGTGGGACTATATATCATTTTGATTGGTGGATTGCTTTTCCATTCTTGCCAGAATGAAATAAGACAGTTTTTACCCGGAGGTGAGAGAAAATCCAATAAATGGTTTGAGCCAACACCTTACGGGATGGTTTATATTCAGCAGGGAAGCTTTATCGCCGGTCCGTCGGATGAAGAGGTACAGCAGTCAGGCAATGGGTCCAAACGTGTTTCAGTCAGCTCTTTCTGGATGGACGACACTGAGATCACCAACAATGAATACCGTCAGTTTGTATATTGGGTGCGTGATTCTATTGCCCGGAAAATGCTCGGACAGACTTATCCTGATTTTTTAATTACAGAAGATAAGGACGGAACTCCTCTTGCGACTCCAATGATTAACTGGAAAGAAAAAATAGAATGGAAAGATCCTGACTACCGTATGGCAATGGAAGAACTCTATATGCCTGATGAAGATCGTCTGGCTTTTTACAGTGAGATCGACAGCCGCAAACTGATATATGAATATTACAGAATTGATTTTAAACAGGCAGCGAGGCGCGAAAACAGTTTTAATTTTCAGACTCAAAGATATGACGGGACCATCATAAATCAAAAAGGGGAGACTGTGCCTGTTGCTAACCGCAGTTCATTCCTGCTCCATGAGGTCGTTCCTGTCTACCCGGATACTCTTTGCTGGATACGCGACTTTGCTTATACCTATAATGAACCTTATACACATAAATATTTCTCACATGTAGCATTTGACAACTATCCTGTTGTCGGAGTAACATGGAAGCAGGCAAGGGCATTTTGTAACTGGAGAACAAATTTAAGCAATGAATTTAGCAGCCGTCTGAAAGAGAGTCCGGCACATGATTACCGGTTGCCTACTGAAATAGAATGGGAATATGCAGCCAGGGGAGGCCTGCAGAATAATATGTATCCCTGGGGAAGTTATTATGTCAGGAATGTACAGGGTTGCTTTGTGGCAAACTTCAAACCAAACAGGGGAAATTATGTAGCCGATAGTCCTTCCACAACAACAACTATGCAGGTAGGGCAGTTTGAACCTAATGATTACGGGTTATATGATGTGGCAGGGAATGTTGCTGAATGGACAAGCAGTGCATTTTATGAAGTATCATATGATATTATAAATGACCTGAACTCGGAAATTCAGTATGAGGCAAAACCGGATGATCCTCCTGTGATGAAGAGAAAGGTGATAAGGGGGGGATCATGGAAAGACATAATGTATTTTATTCAGACATCGACCCGGACTTATGAATATCAGGATACTGCAAAATCATATATCGGCTTTCGATGTGTACGATCTTCATTTAAGAATGAATTAAGTGCAAGATAGATTTTAGAGAAATCCGGCAAAAAGATTTTTTAGATATTTCAAATCTTCTGCCAGGTAATTATAAATTAACTCTCTGTTCATCGAAGGTTGTATCCTCCCGTGTTCAGCTCCTCCCAAATCGTATTCATAATGAATTGAAACGGGCGCATTTGTACCTATAGATTTATATACTTCCATATAAGAATTAAAATCGACCATGCCACTACCCAGCGGAACACTTGCAGGCACCCATTTCTGTTTGCTGTTTTGTCTCCATATAAAATCTTTTATTGCAGTAGTCCTGATCCAGGGAGCGACGAGTTTCATACCTATAATCCACGAGTAACCACCCTCAACCATAGCGTGTCTAACGTCATATTGTATACCTGTGAACTCAGGATCCCTGTCTTTTATAAGATAGTAAAGATCCCAGACAGGTCCTCCAACTCTGATGCCGGCATGATTTTGATAATCCCCGTGAACACCATATTCCCTGTTGAGCTTCTCCAGCCTCTCAAACGTAATTTTGTGTTCTTCCAGATTTTCAGTAATGCTTTTATTTTTGTCATAATCGAAGTAGCCCATACGGTAATATCTGATTCCCGAATCAGCCATGGTTTTTAGCAGAGGCCTGGTAAACCTGTCATCCGGATCGTTAATGCCGGTTACTATCATTTTCACATCAATGCCGGCGCTTTTTAAGGTCCGGACTGCTTCAGGCAGGTCAGTTTCAACATTTTCGGGGAGCACATGACCGCCCGGCCTGACTGTTAGGTCTGCACCGTCGAAGCCCAGCTTTGCCAACACACCGGCCATCTCTCGGTAATTTAAAAACTGCAGGCATTTTGAAAAAATATGAATTTTATTGACATCCCTTGCACTTCTCATTGCTGACAGTGCCCCTTTACTTAAAGCAATCCCCGAAAGTCCGATTGTTGAATTTTTAATAAACAATCTTCTTGAATTCATTGTATTCAATTAATATATGGGTTAGGTCTTAAAAGGCGCTTTGCGCCCTTTTTAGCCAAATTTAAAATTTATTTAATTGTTTTTCAATTAATTATTAAAAATATACAAAAAATTCAGAAGTTAAGATTAATTCCGGATAAAACAGTGATGCCTGGCATAGGGTAACCGAAGTTTATACTATACTTTTGGTCTGACAAATTTTTTCCTGAAGCAAAGAATTCAATGTTTTCATTCAGTTTATATGATAACATTAAATTTATCAGAGAATAATTTTCCTCTAAAGGCAAAACAGGGTCAGTTTTAATGTACAGTCCTGATATCTGCTGCAATGAAAGGTTAGCCCTTAATTTTTTATAATAGTAGGCAGCTTCTACGAACATCTGGTTTTTTGGCGCTGCAAGCCTGGGACGGTCGAGACTGAGATATGTATAATTTGAGGAGAGGCTGAACTTATTATGAGGCCTGTAATTAATCTCCAGTTCAACACCTTTATTTGTAAAAGTACCACTGTTTTGTCTCTTTTCAGGAGGAGGTGGTGCATCATTTGTCATTACTTCAATAACGTTGTCTCCTTCTATGAGAAAGACAGTAAGCTCTGCCATAAGTCTTTTGTCTGAACTTTTTTTATTTACGCCCAGTTCGTAGTTCATTAAACGTTCGGGCTTCAGTTCCGGATTTGGTGCATAAAGAAATAACTCCATCAGTGACGGATTTCTGAATCCTTTGGAAACAGAGCCCTTTATTGTAGAGTTAACTCCTGCAATCCAGGAAAATCCTGCCTGTGGGACAGTTTCCAATCCGAATATGTTATTATTTTCAAGTCTTATACCTGCATTAAGGGTAAGCCTTTCAAATAATATTTGCTGAATGTATGTGTAACCGGCTAGATCTGTAGAATGGTGCCATTTATCAGCTCCCAGTCCCTTACTTCCAATACCTGCGACAGTTTTTAAATCTGTTCCGACGGTAATGGTATTTCCCCGGAAAAGCCTTAGTCCCTGATAAAGGCTTACTCCTGTGTGATAATCTTCGGAAACCCATCCGTCAGTAAGATCATGAGTACCAAAATTATAAAATGCTATCAGTCCCCCTTCAACTTTTGAAAAATGGTTCTTCACAGCTAAAGAGGTTTTTCCCCTGCGGATGTCAATACCAAAAAGTGCGGGGTTAAATACAGGGCCGGGATCCTGTGCATTGAAATCGGCAATGCTCACATCAGCAGTGAGACTGAAATGTTTGCTTATATCATACCCGGTTTTTATATAGCCATTTATAATTTTAAAGTCGGATGTATCCCGGTGACCATCAGTGCGGTTATGGTTTATTGATGCAAAGATCTTAAAAGGCCCTTGTTTAAAACCACCGCTTGCCATATATTTTTGTGTATTAAATGATCCGTACGACAATTTTGCATTGCCTGAAATACCCTCCTTTGTTTGTTGTTTTGTAATAATATTTATAGCTCCTGCCATGGCATTGGATCCGTAAATAATTGAGGCAGGGCCTCTTATGACTTCAATTTTTTCCACATCAGAAGAAACATAAGCATCGGGCAGAGGATGACCGAAAATTCCCTGAAACTGCGGATGTCCGTCAAGCAGAACCAATACATGGGTGTTTGGCGCAGTCCCTCCGACACCTCTGATATTTATCTGTCCGGCTGATCCTGACGCAACTCCGAAACCGGTAATACCTCTTTCGGTAACAAACATACCCGGTATTCGCTGACTGAGAACAGGCAGAACTGCCGATTCATTGCTTAATTCAATCTCTTTACGGCTTACTGTCGATACCGTCAACGGCACATTCTTACGTGCAACTTCCACCCGGGTGCCTGTAATTATCACTTCTTCAATCTCAATAGTATCTTTTAAAGAATTCTGCGAACTTGCATTGATCGCTAACAGGAGCGATATGATAATTAAAACTTCTGTTCTACTGAGTATATTCATAATATGTGTCACTTTATTTTATAATCGTGTTACTGTATTGTAAAAAAAATAATTATGCCTTGCTCATAACCAGCTTTCCGTGTTGTATTCCTTTAATACTGATAAGTTTTTCTGATATTTCAGTCAATTTTTTGGAAGGGCCTTTTACAGCAATAATTTGTAGATAATTCTGATCATTAAGAAAGAATCCCTGTGTTGATAAAATAAAATTTTTATATTCAAATTGTATTTCTGATGATTTTTTCAAAACATCCGATTTGTTATGGTCAAACACCAGTGTCAGAGCGCCGGCAACAATATTATCACATTTCCATTTTTGTTCAACCAGAAATTTTTCAATAAGATGCCTTATAGCACGAGAACGGTTGGCAAAGCGGTTTTCCGATACATAGTCATCCAGCGCTTCCAGTAATTTACCATCAAGGGATACTCCAAATCTGGTTACCGACATAGTGTTACAAATTATTAAAATCGTGTTACAAATTTATAAAATAATATCACACCAGGTGAAAAATTTTAAAATATTTGCAAATATTACAAATCATCCTGCCAGATCAGTTTTTTCCCGAATCCCAGGCGATTATCTGTCAATTTTAAATAATTGATTTTCAATATCCACAGGTTAGTATTTGCAAATATCGCAAATGGAAAACGTTTCAGGTAAGCTTTTTTTATTTCCGGCAATGAACTTTTTTCAGGCTGTTTCATTTCACCTTTGAACTGGACACCCTGTATTTTACCGATTATTTTAGTTTCAAGCACAACACTTCCTGCAACCGAAGGGTTTTTAATTGCATCTTGTGCATGTTTGGTATCATTATCTGATGTAAATACAAAACAGTTTTCATTTTCCATGTACGCATAGAAACAGTTGGCGCACCAGGGTATATTGCCAAAAGATGTTGCAAGTGTCAGCACATGATGTTTCTTAAGGAATCTGACAATTCGTTTTTGCGGCCTGTTCATAAATTACAACTGAATTATTAATGGGTTGGGTCTAAAAAGGCGCGAAGCTCTTTTTTAGGTAAATTTAAAATTTATTAACTTGTTTTTCAATTCATTATAAAAAACATAAGGTATTGATCAATAAAAATTTTACTTTTTAAACTAAACTCGTTAATGATAAAAGCGGATATTATAATCCGCTTTTATTATACGGTTTCCACACAGGGTGGATTAAATATCAGTTATCAGGCTCTTCTTATAGTACTGCCTTTAATTGCGTAGAACAGAATATACAGATAACACAGGGCGGGAACAAGGAATGCCCAGGTATAGCCGAAATTATCTGCAATTCCTCCCATTATTGGGGGAATTAAAGCGCCGCCAACAATCAGTGAATTGATAAGTCCGGAAGCCCCGCTTAATTCTGCATTATCAAGGTCTTTAACAGCAAGGGTGAAAATATTAGGGAACATAATTGAGTTAAAAAGTCCTATAGAGATTACAGACCACAGTGCAACCTGTCCTGATGTAAAGGTAGTTGCAATATCGAGCAAAGCTGCAGTCAGTGCAAATATCGCAAGGGTTTTTGCTGCTTTACCTGTACCTATCTGCATAATTATGAAGTTAGCTATTGAAACCAAAGTAAAGATAAGTCCTATTTGCCAGTTCCAGTCAGTAACAAATGATCCTGCGATAAAAGCAAGAATCAGCACAGGTATCAGATAAGAGAGTTTTTTGCTCTGTTTCATATCAGAAAACATGAATGAGCCAAAAAATCTGCCTATCATGGCACCTCCCCAATAGATTGCAGCATAAGTAGAGGCCATCTCCGCAGAAATGCCTTCGACCGAGTTTTTAAGGTAGTTGACAATCAGTCCTGCATTACCCACTTCTGCTCCCACATAGGCAAAGATTCCGAGAGCTCCCAGCACTACGTGAGGATATTGCCACACACTTTTTTTAACTCCCGACCCCTTATCAATTACCGGGAGTTTTATTGTAAAGATCGCAACGGCAACTATGAGCACTATGACACCCATAATAATAAAAGGCAGCGGTACACGGTCAGCAGCCATTATTCCGTGTTCAGGAGTGATCAGGCTGTCGTCATTTGGAAGGTTTAAGCCCTTGAATATTGCCACTGATATGAGCCAGGGAGCAATCATGGTAGCTACCGAGTTTAGAGCCTGGGTAAGGTTTAACCGGCTTGAAGCCGTTGAGTCCGGACCTATTGCTGTAACATAGGGATTTGCTGATACCTGGAGGAAAACAACCCCCACTGCCAAAATGAAAGTACCCAAAAGGAATATCGGGAAAGAGGGCAATTTGGCAGCCGGTATAAAAATAAAACTTCCCAGAGCCATAAGAATAAGGCCTGTAATAACTGTCATTTTATATCCGATCCTGTCGATAATTTTCCCGGTCGGGATTGACATCAGAGGATAAGCAATAAAAAAGGCTGATGACAACAGTTGTGCCCCAAACTCCGATAATCCGAATATGGCCTTAACCGGAGCTGTAAGTGTTATAATAAAAGTAGTTGCAAAACCGAAAATAAAAAAGATAGCGCCGAAAACTGTCATTCCGACTGCCAGATTATTGTTTTTTTCCATTATTAAATTGGTTTAAATTATTGATTTTAAAAATTTTTGACAACAGTTTATAACTTTATTAATCGATTATCAGCAACAGCTAATCCTGTTCTTATTGTTTGTGTGAAAAAATTTTATGCTCGAATTAATATTGGATCGAGTTGACAACAAATTTAAAAATATTATGGAATTCCCTGTTTTTTTAATTCAAATTATTCTGAACAATAAAGGAAGATAATGATTACTTTTACAAAAAACATTGTTTGCAGCTCTTCAGAAGAAGGATGAACTTTATTATTAAGATAATATCAAAAGTGATCGGGTGGATCTTGCTTATTCCGGTATATTTTTATAAGTTTTTTATCTCTCCTTTGACACATTCATCCTGCAGGTTTGTGCCGACATGCTCTGAATATGCTGTTCAGGCTGTTAAGATTCACGGACCCTTTAAAGGTTTTGTTTTGGCCGTAAGACGTATTTTAAGGTGTCATCCGTGGGGTAGTTCCGGATATGATCCGGTACCTCCGAAAATTAAAATAAAAAAGAGAGAACCTTAAAAGAACTAATTTTGTGTATATATGTTTATAATAGAAAAATAATCATAATCCTGATGAAATACATTTATACAATATTGGCATTTGTGATAATTTTTATATCATGCAATACAAATAAAAAACGGAATGATAATGACGACCGGATGGTAGTCACTGTAAGCATTTTACCTCAGAAAACATTTGTACAAAAAATTTCCGGCGATGATTTTGATATTCATCTATTGATACCTCCCGGCGCCAGTCCTGCCACCTATACCCTCCTGCCTTCACAAATCAGCGGTTTGGGAAAGTCAAAAGTATGGTTCAGAATTGGTTATATTGGTTTTGAACATTCATGGAAAGAAAAAATTGAACAGACCAATGCCGCTATGGAGGTAGTGGATCTGTCAGAAGGACTGGATCTTATTAAATCGGACCATAGTCATGGTTCTGAGAGAGAACATTTGGCCGGCGTAGACCCGCATATTTGGTTGTCTCCTTCACTTGTTAAACAGTTTTCTCAAAGAATTGCAGATGTTCTTATAAAGCTGAACCCTGAAAGAGAGGCAATATACAGGGAAAATTATTCTAATTTTATTAATGAAATTGAACAAACAGATGAATATATAAAAAATGCTCTAAGTGACTATTATGGACGCCAGTTTATTATTTTTCATCCCAGCCTTTCATATTTTGCCAGAGAGTATGGTCTTATACAACATTCACTTGAGTCGGGAGGCAAAGAACCTTCTCCGCAGCATATGGCTGAGGTTATGGGTCTGGCAAAAAGAGAGAATATTCGCGTCATATATATTCAAAGTGAATTTGACAGGGAAAATGCCCGGGTGTTTGCTGAAGAGACAAATGGTAAGATTATTGAAGTATCACCCCTGGATCCGGCATGGGCTGAAAATCTCATGAATATTGCCAATGTATTAATTGAAAATTTTAAATGAGTCCTTTAATTAAAATAGAGAATTTAACTGTTGGCTATGATAAGATCCCTGTGTTGCATAATGTGGATCTTGAGATTTATGACAATGATTTTTTAGGTGTCATAGGACCAAACGGAGGAGGAAAAACAACTTTGCTGAAAGCAATTTTGGGATTGTTAAAGCCGATGCAGGGGAAGATCATATTCAGGTCTGATATAAAAAGAAGTAATGTACCATTTGGTTATCTTCCTCAGGTAAAGCATATAGACCGTTACTTTCCGATCACTGTTTTCGAGGTAGTGAGGTCGGGTTATCTGATGAAAAAAAATGGGACAATTGATAATTCAGGAATAAGAAAAAAGGTGGATACCCTGCTTAATGAGATGGGGATATCCAATATCAGGAATAAAGCTATCGGGGATCTTTCCGGAGGACAGATGCAGAGGGTGTTCCTATGCAGGGCTTTGATAAGCGATCCATGTGCATTAATACTCGATGAACCAGATACTTTTGTTGATAACCGTTTTGAAGGTGAATTATATGAACGGCTAAAAGAGATAAACAGCAGAATGGCCATAATATTAGTCTCGCATGATATAGGGACTATTTCAAGTTATGTAAAATCGATTGCCTGCATTAATGGCACATTATATTATCATCCCGATAATATTATTACCCAGGAGCAGCTAAACAGCTATAACTGTCCCATAAAGTTGATCACTCACGGAGAAATTCCCCATACTGTACTTAAACGGCACGAATAACATGAACGACATTTTTTTATTATTTTCTTACGACTTTTTTCAAAAAGCATTCCTTGCTGCTGTTTTCGCCAGCATCTCTTGTGGTATTATCGGTACATATATTGTGTCAAGACGAATTGTATTTGTAAGCGGAGGTATAACACATGCTTCCTTTGGCGGAATAGGACTGGCTTTTTATCTCGGATTTAATCCCCTGGCCGGAGCTGTTGCCTTTGCGGTGATGTCAGCACTCGGAATCCAGTTTTTCACTAAGGTTGGAAGGGTGAGGGAGGACTCGTCTATAGCTATCTGGTGGTCACTCGGAATGGCAATCGGAATTATTTTTGTATTTATAACACCAGGGTATACCCCTAACCTGATGAGTTATCTGTTTGGCAATATTCTTACGGTATCAAAATCAGAATTATGGTGGATGTTTATACTGGTAGGTGTAATAGTAATATTTTTTGCTTTTTATTACCGTATGATCCTTTACATAGCCTTTGATGAAGAATTTGCCCGGGCAGCCGGATTGCCTGTATCGTTGTTTAATTATTTGATCATTACCTTAATAGCCTTAACTGTAGTTTTGAATATAAGGGTTGTTGGAATTATTCTGATTCTGTCATTGCTGACAATACCACAGGCTACAGCTAATATTTTCACAAGGGATTTTAAAAAATTGCTGGTACTCTCATCCTTTTTTGCTTTTTTCGGCAGCATATCAGGATTGTTAATTTCTTACTATTTGGATATTCCATCAGGTGCGGCAATTATTTTCACACTTGTAATTATCTTCGGGCTGGTTAAATTATATAAACATTTTTTCTGAAAATAAGTATTCCGGTGTTATTCCGTCAGTACTTCAACTCTGTTTAATAATTTGTTATATCTTTCTTCTGTAGTTTCCGACTCTTTCTGTATTCCTGCAATGAAGCTGTTTGTTTCATATCTGCCTCTGACAGCTTCAAAGTCAGCCAATCTTTCTTCGTTATCTCCATCGGGGCCATAAGCTATTCTGCTCAACTGGTCAAACTCTTTTTCTGCATCTTTCAGAACCATTTTATTAAATTTGAGGGTACTCTCTTTCCAGGTACTAATTAACTCTTTAAGAGTTGCTTTTGTAATGGAATTGATCCTGATTCCCATTATTTCCTGAAGTGTGTCTGCACACCAGGAGTAATTATTTTCTTCCTTTTCGGAATGAATTTTTCTGAACTCTCTGTTTAATTTTTCTAAACTATCCGTTTTACCGGTAATAAGTGATTCTGTTAATTCGTCAAGTCTGTCTCTTAAAGTTATCATACCGCCAATATCAGTCCAACACGAGGAATGGTGTACATTTTTTGGCGGACGAAGTATTTTTCTGACCTCCCCAAAAGTTTTAAATGTGTGTTGTTCCAGTTTTTTTACTATCTCTCCACAGAGATAAATATTGATTGCCAGTTCGTAGAATCTTTTTGATGTCCTCAGCATTAACCGGTTAATATATAATCCCCTGTGGTATATAAATTCCCGTTCATTAGAGGCAGACCTGTATAAGCCCTCCAGCAGGCTTACTGCCCTTATCATTTTTTGTACAGTGCAGGGATTGAATAATTCATAATCTATCAGGTCTGTTTTTTGAATATCGGTCCTTCTGTCCCGGACAGGCCATTTTTTACTGTCGCGGGCAGTGCCAACAGTGAAAAGGTTCATAGCAGGGGTTATGACACTTTTACCATTCTCTGCTGATATGTACGAAAATGGCAATTCAGAGGAGTCGAAATTACCGGCATGTTTATCCATGACGACAGTGAATGCTCCTACCAGTGAAGGCCAAAGCATATATGAAAAGGAGCCTGTTTTGGATCCCCTTTCAACAATCCCGTGATGGACGGGTCCCAGCTTATACATGTGATTGCTTTGATTAGTCCCGCTACCGGCGTTGAAAAATGAAAACATACCTGCAATCAGCAGGGTTGATTTATGATGTGTAACGGTATAGGGCCCTGCGAATATACTGCAGGCCTCTCCGTGGTATGCTTCGCAATTTGCAAAGAACGCTGAATTGTCGGCCGAAAATTGTTTGCCTATCAGGACTCCCTCTCCGATAAATGTTGAGGTTAAAATTGCTCCGTTTTCTATTTTAGAACCGGAAAGGATAATAAAATTCCTTGCAGTTACTCCTTCACCTATAATAACCGGTGCTGAAATATTGCTTTTAACAGTCCCCTCCTCAAGGCTTAATGCCCCGGTTATTTTACAATAAGACCCAATCTCTGTATTTATTATTTGTTGTGTATTTCGGATTATGGAGTATTCACCGACGCTCCCTTTTACTGATATGCTGGATTGAGCATATTCAGAAATTAATGCTTTTAGTTTCTTTATTAATTCAGGATTATGCCTGTAAACTACTATTAAATATGCTATTTGAGAGGAGAGTCTGTCGAAGATCATCAGCTCTCTTCCTCCACTTTCATTAAGAATATTTATTTCGTATCCGTTTCCGAAGGCAGTTTTTCCAAAAACAGCCAGAGTTCCTGCATTTTCGATAAATGAAGAGTTGCCTATCCTGTAATTAGCCAGAATGCCGATATCAGACAGAAAAACATTATCTCCGATTGTGCAGTCCTTTATATAACAGTTAGTTATTCCGGATGGTTTACTTATGTATTCATTAAGAGTTACAGATCCTTCATTTATACCCAGTTGAACGTTACCGGCGAATTTTACATTCCTTAGCCTGTCAGGATAAAAAGGGTCCTTAACCTCAATTCTGTTCCAATCCTCAGCTGAACAGCCCCTGAGTTCGAGGGTTTTTATCTCATTCAGGTCGACCAAACGGTACATTAATCTGGCAATTCAGGTTTATTCATCAATTCTTCTTTTTCAATATCTTTATAATATTTTACTGTTTTTACCTTAAGCTCCATCGTTGCATCTTCATCGCATACTATTATTCCCTTAGGGTGAAGTTGCAGAACAGAAACTGTCCACATATGATTAATGCCCTCTTCTACAACTTTCTGAAGAGCCCTCGCTTTATTATATCCGTTGATGATAATTATTACCTCTTCTGCCTGCATGACTGTATCAACGCCAACGGTCAGGGCTGTTTTTGGCACTTTTCTGGTATCGTTATTGAAAAATCGTGAATTGGCAACTATTGTATCATAAGTAAGTGTTTTTATTCTGGTTTTCGATTTCAATGAGGATCCGGGTTCATTAAATGCTATGTGTCCGTCGGGGCCTATACCGCCCAGGAACAGGTTTATGCCCCCAAGGCTTTCAATCTTTTTTTCATAGTCGGAACACTCTTTCTCCAGATCTGCGGCATTCCCGTCCAGTATATTAATATTTTCGCGCGGAATGTCAATATGGTTAAACAGATTTTTATCCATAAAGTAATGATAACTTTGAGGGTGGTCTGTCGGGATGCCCACATATTCGTCCATATTGAAAGTTACAACATTTTTGAATGATAACCTGTCCTGTTTCACAAGTTCTATCAACTCAGTATAGGTGCCAACCGGTGAGGAACCGGTAGGCAGTCCAAGAACAAATGGTTTATCAGGAGTCGGGTTAAATTCTTTTATTTTATTAGCAATGTAGTAAGCAGTCCATTTACTTAGTTGTTGATAATTTTCATGGATAAGTATTCTCATAATTATTTAATTAAAAATTACACATATTGGTTGCGTCAAAAAAGGCGTTTCGCGCCCTTTACAGGCAAATTTAAAAATTTATTAAATTGTTTTTCAATTAATTATAAAAAAACATAAGGTATTGATCAATAAAAATTTATTTCTTATACCAAACTCACATATTAATCGAGTATTATTTTTGTATCTGCGATAAAGCATCCGGCTCCTTTTTCCAGTACAATCAACGGATTAATATCCAATTCTCTGATAAAGGGACAATCTATTGCAAGAGACGATAATTTAACTATTGCACCGGCAACTGCTTCCATATCCCTCGGGATTGTTCCCCTTATGCCTGTCAGTAAGCCTGATGATTTTATCTCTTTGATCATTTCGTAGGCTGTTTGTTTATCAACAGGAGCAATTCTGAAGCTTATATCCCTGAATATTTCCACAAATATACCACCAAGTCCGAACATAATAACAGGCCCGAACGAGGGATCTTTTTTTATTCCCAGAATTACCTCCAGTCCGTTTTGTATCTGCCTGGTTACCTGCACTCCCTCGATTTTTACATCAGGCATTTTTTTATGTACATTGTCAATAATCTGACTGAAGGCACTGCCAGCTTCTTCTGCAGAGGTTATATTCAATATTACCCCTCCCAGGTCAGATTTATGAATAATATCGTGAGAGAGAATTTTCATAACCACCGGGAATCCGGTTTCTGCAGCTATTGTTGCAGCCTTTTCAGCTGAATCAGCAATTCGTTTTTTCGTTACAGGCAGATTGTAAGCTTTAAGCAGATCTGTCGATTCAATCTCATTAAGATATCTGTTTCTTTTCAGTGCAGCTTTTTCTGCAAGCATTTTACCTTTTACATTAACCTGAGGTTTTGAAAAAACGGGAGCAGCTGCCTGGTCTGAAACATAACTTTTAAAATCGCAAACAGTTTTAAATGGTTTACACATTGATTCCGGTAAAATATAATGCGGGATGTTATTATATTCCAGTATTTTAATTCCTTCTGCAACATCAGCTTGTCCCATGAATGAAGTGTAAACCGGTTTAACTGAATTAGCTGCCGACCGTGAAACTTCAATAGCTATAGACTCTATATCGGTCATTGACTGAGGTGTAAGAATAACAAAAATGCCGTCTACATTGGCATCTTTCAGTACAGCAGAAATAGCTGCCCCGTAGCGGTCAGCTCTTGCATCCCCAATCACGTCAACCGGATTATTAATATTAGCTGTTGTAGGAAGGCTTCTTTTAAGTTGCAGGGTGGTATTCTCACTGAACCTTGCCAGTTGCAGTCCCTCTTTAACAGCTGCATCGGTAGTGAGTACACCCGGGCCACCAGCATTAGTAACTATAGCGATCCTGTTTGATTTCGGGAAAGGCTGGTAAACAAATGCAATGGCAATGTTGAACATCTCTTCAATATTGCTGCATCTTATTATTCCTGCCTGCATAAAAGCAGCGTCACAGATCTCATCTTTACCGGCAAGCGAACCGGTATGAGATGCGGCTGCACTTGCTCCTTCTTCAGTTCTGCCTGACTTAAGTATCAACACCGGTTTATGGCTGGTCTCAATTACCTCTTTAGCAACCTCCATCAATTTTCTGCCAGCGGTTATCTCTTCGAGATAGAGGAGGATAACTTTTGTTTTGGGATCATCTCTAAGATAATACAGCAATTCAATTTCAGAGATATCCGCTTTATTACCAAAGCTGACAAATTTTGAGAATCCGATATTTTTAGCTCTGGCATAATCGAGAACTGCGGTGCACAGCGCTCCGCTTTGAGAAAGAAATGCAATACTTCCTTCTGCCGGAAAACTTCTTGCAAATGAGGCATTCAGCCGGGAAACAGGATCGGTGTTAATTACGCCAAGACAATTAGGGCCAATAAAGGAGATGCCGTACTTTTCAGCTATTTCTGTCAGTTCTTTTTCCTTTTCAATGCCTTTTTTACCGACCTCCCTGAATCCGGCAGATATTATAATAACTGATCTGATCCCTTTTTGACCACACTGCTCAAGTGCCAGATTGCAAACAGAGCTCGGGAAGACAATCACAGCAAGATCAACTTCATCAGGGATATCAACTACATATTTATATGTTTTTACACCGCTGATTGATCTTTCTCCAGGGCTAACCGGATAGATGATACCCTGAAATTCAGTTTGTAATATATTAAGGAATATATCCCCCGGAACTGTACCCTTTACTTTATTGGTTCCGACAACCGCAACTGATTTTGGATAAAATATCTTATAGAGGTTCTCCGGGTGGATATTTGTCCTGTTGATCATATTTTATAATGGTTCTTACAATTAAAAAATTAATTTCAAAAGTATAATATGTAATTCATATATGATATAACTATACTCACGGGTTATTTTAAGTATGCCCGTTTCATTTTATAAATAGTCTGCGATAAAATCAACAGCACCGTCAATTGTTTGAACCTCCTGTGCTTTTTCAACATCCATCTCAATGTTAAATTCCTCCTCGAAGGCTGCAATAAGTAACATGCTTTGCATTGAATCCGCACCCAGATCGAATATAAAATTTGCATTATCGGCAATATCTGATTCAGATACTTTTAAAACTTTTGCAACCACTTTTTTAACACTTCTTTTTATTGCTTCCTTCTCCATAATTAATTTCTTTAAAAGGAGTAAATGTTTGTGCACTCATTCCTGCAAAATAGGATTTATTAAATTTATTAAATTTAATCTGCAGATGCAAATTTTATTAAATATTAAATTAGCAGGGTCAGGATCATGCAAAAAATCCCTCAACAGATTTTCCCAGTTTTGATGCCTCCTCAATAAATTGTTTAACAGTTAACTCCCTCAGATATATCATTCCGTGAGTTGCCCTTAATAAAGGCAGTTCGTTTTGATAGAAGAAATTTTTTCCCAGCAACAGTTGAATTTGCTTATGCTGTTCAAACCATATTTTCTGTGTAAGCTCACTAAACTTTCCATCATGCTGATAGCTGGGAAAAGATGCATTTACTTGTGTTACGTAGCATTCAGAAAATGATTTATTAAGAGTGGCTAATGAGTTAAGTGAAACAGGGACTAATATCTCTACGTCCCATGGATTATACCTGAACCAGACGTTGCGATATCCGGTGATTCGCAGTTTACCCAGATCTTCTTCTTTATCCCACTCTTCAATTGCCCGGGCAATTGATTGCAATACTTTATAGTGAGTATCAGGTCCGCTGCCCTGCGGGTCCATTGCCAGGCTTAGACGGGTGGGTTTATATTTTCGCAGTTCTTCCAATATGGGCAGGACATCTGTCTCCATATTCGGCTGACTTCCCATTACATTGTTTTGATAAAATCCAAGATGGAGATGATGTATATTCTTAACCTGGATACCATAATGAGCCCAGACCAGCTCCTCTTCGAATTCTCTTATCATCCCTTTAAGCTTCTGTATCTTAGGAGGGTTTTTACTTCCGTCGTAGCTGTTCTTAAGCGAAGTAAGAACTTCATAAATAACATCTGTAAGGTCACTTGCATTTTTAATATTCCAGATCAGCACCAATGCTCTGACCAGCCTGTGGCATACACCCCTTCGCTTTTCTTCAGAATTTTGTGCGGCCACATTGTCGAGATAATGATATACATCTTTATCCCACTTATACCTGAACCCGTCGATGAAGAAATCAGGGTATTCGATCATCTGGATTTTATTGCTGTTTATCAGATTTTTAGTATCAATCAGAAGGTCATAAAGGAAGCTGTTCGTTACAGCAGTATAGCCGGATGTCATTACTGAAAAATGAAGCTTATTACTTGATTCTCTCGACTGGCGGTTGGTGACAGGCATGATACCCAGCATAATATCATCATGATGAGGCCCTGTATGATAGTAAACCTGATTTGTCTCTTTTTGGATACCCCTGTTGATTTTGGCGAGGACAGAGTCCATAACAGACTGTACCGTATTTTCATTTAACCCGGGAATACGGCTGCAGTACTTATCTGCCTTCAGGTCTTCAATATCCAGCTTGGCACCAAACTTGTTTATTTTTTTGCACAACTCAATTACTGCCCTTTCAGTTTTCTGGTGTGACCACGGCCCTTCATTATAGTAATTTTCAACAGAATCATCAAGCATTACAGCAGCTCCCTCTGTCAGATAAAACCTGCTGTTCTTTAGTTTCCGGAAAGAGGTTGCCGGATAAATGACTGTAGGTTCACTTTCGAGTGAATTTTTTATGGTTTCAGCAATAGCTTCCCCTGCTGCATATACAATTGCTTTATTATCAGGATTAAAGATCAGAGATCCCAGTCCGATGGTTATTACCAGCCTGTTCCTTGATACTTCAATCCCACCGAGATCGGTAGCTGTTACTGCCTGGGTTTCAAAATTTGTCCGGGTAAGACGGGTAGAGGAAAAGTGCAGTGAACCCCTCGTATTAAAGGCGATGTGACCGTCAGGACCTATTCCTCCCAGAAAAAACCCGATGCCGCCTTTTTCCCTTAACCTGTTTTCAAATCCGGTACACCACTCATCGATTTTAAATATTGAATCCTTTTGTATTTGTTCCATTTGTGATCTTGCTTCTCTGTAGCGAAGAGAAAGATCAATTTTGTTGTCGGGAAACACTTCTGAAAAATGTTTGTTGCCGGCAAGAGGAATTTTATCCGGGTTTATTAATAAAGCGTTGTTAATATCCAGTCCGAATCCCTCAATATATTTCCTGGTAACGTAGTTACACAGGCTGTTATGCTGCTGCGAGCTTATGGGGTAAAAATCACCGTTTTGAACGAACTGAAGCTCACTCAAAACAGGTTTTTTTATTTCTTTGAGTCCATATTTTTCACGTATACCCATACCCTGTTTATTATCCCAGTTATCAAGCAGGTTATGGGTAAACTGAATGAAATACTCAGCAGTTTTGCCGGTAGGCAGGCTGATTACACCATGAGGATTCTCGGATACCCATTCAAGAAAACTTAGCGCAGACAACAATCCAAGTTTCGGGAAACTGTCAACCGTAATATATGGAATCCGGGTAGTAATATTTTGAAGTTTAGATTCGTTATAAAATGCCTGTTCAGCTTTTGAAAAATTTATTTTCATGTTTTAAATTTTGAGCCCACTCTAAAAAGTGGATATTTTAGAAATTAAAAAATTTTA
>CAZBWK010000006.1:0-19592 GCA_964495655.1 uncultured Prolixibacteraceae bacterium
TATGTTTTGGAATTTTATCTTTTTTTAGTTTGTCTCTTATTGATTCCATTACCAGTATTTCCTGTCGTAAGCCGGACAGGGGTCTTTACTTAAATATATTTTATAAACTAAATGTATTCCCAAATAGCCCGGCCAGTCATTGTTATGTATAAGATCAGTATATTTTATAGTCGTTTCTTCATTGTTATTATTTGAACCGTTCGGATTGAAAGTCAGCGGATCATCAAGGTCATCCAGTTTGTCGGACAGTATCTTTCTAAGCTGGTATTCCAATCCTATTCCCATCCTTCTGCCTACACTGAATTTAATTCCAAATCCAAAAGGTATTGACGGTGTTACAACCGATTCTTCAGTTAGCGGTTGTCCGGCAAAATATGGATTTATCAAAAACAATCTTGCAGGATCAAGGGTGTAGGGGAAAAACATCATCCCGACACCTCCCATTATATAAGGTGTTAAAGGTGTTTTTTTTTCACCTAGTATGTATTTCAGGTAATTTATCTCAATCTGCAGGGATAGATCCTGTGCCATTTTGCTAAATTCCCATGGAACATCCTCTACATATCCGTCTGCACTAAAATTGCCGGTAATGAACATTGCCCGGAGCCCAATCCTGGGATTGAAATTATACCTGAAATATGCTCCTATATTTAAATTGAACGTCTGAAAGGGGGGAACCTCCTTTATATCACCCCAATATGTCGAAGAACCTCCCCAGATTCCTAAATCTGCTGTTGTTTGGGCAAAACCTGAAACAGTTAAAAACAATGCGACAAATACCAATTTAATTCGTTTCATTTGGCATTACAATTCTTTTGTTTAACAATGGTTCCAGGCATATCATTTTTTTAAAGTTTTTGAACTACAATGTTCTGTAACTATTGACTTAATAAGATATTATATATATAATTCCTTTTTGTCAATCTGGTATTTTGTTAATAACCATCTGTAAATCAATAACTTTTTTGCAGCCCTTTTACTATCAGCTTTTAAAAGCTACAAAAGTAATATAATTCTAAAAATAACATACCCGAATGTTATTATAAAACCCAAAGAAAGATTAAAAATTGTTAAGCTCTGCAGAATAATTAATTACGTTTATCCAGACCCCACATAAGCTTGTTTCTCAACGTGTTAAAGAAGGCCTGGTCGTGAAGTTTCAGGGTTTTCAGTGTAACTTCAGCTTTTTTTATTTTCAGGGTAGATGAAAAATTAACCGCTTCATAGCGATAATCCATGGATGTAAGGAAGTGGGTTCCCCTGCCGTCGACCTTTAATTCTATTTCATATTTATCAGGAACAACGACCGGTCTGATGGCAAGATTATGCGGGGCCAGAGGGGTTATGACGAAATTTTCAGAGTCGGGAGTCAGAATAGGCCCTCCCACACTTAATGAATAGGCTGTAGAGCCTGTAGGGGTGGCAATTATAAGTCCGTCTGCCCAATAGTGGTTAAGTAGCTGTCCGTTACACCAGGCAGAAATATTCAGCATGGAGGATGAGTCGGTTTTATGTACTGCCACTTCATTGAGTGTCAGATTGAAATCAATATTTTTTCTCCCGCAAAAATCGACCTGCAACAGTGATCTTTCAGTAATAGAATATCGGTTATTGAAAATATCGGACAGGGCATTGTAAATATGTTCTTCGGAAATATCAGCCAGAAAGCCCAGTTTGCCGCTGTTCAGGCCTATGACTGGAATTTCAAAGTTACGGATATTGACTACTGAATGGAGGAATGTACCATCTCCACCCACACTGAAAATGTAAGAGTTTGTATTGTCAAAATCACGATATGAACTGAAAGTTGAGGTATAATAGGGTTTAATATCCAGTTTTTTGCGCAGATAATCGCGAAATGGTTTAAAAAGCTGTACTTCGAGACTGTTATTTTTGAAATACCCGAAGAATTCTTCTAAAACCGGCCGAAAGCTTTCTGTTACCATTGTGCCAAAAACTGCCACTTTCATTAGATAGACATTAAATATTCATATACTTCATAAACTGCTGATACCTGTCCATGTAAAGATCGTTCAGCATTGAGTGATCGAGATAGATGCCTTTAATATTGTAATCATACCTGGTAAATGACTGGATTACGGGTGACAAATCTTCTTTGTCCAGCTTCAGTATTATTTCCAGTCTGTTAGTGCCGGCAATCCTGTTCATGAAGAAACTCAGAATTTTGGTGTCATTATTTTCCACTATCTGACTGATTTGTGTCATTGAATAGTCATTTACATTGACCTCAAGCACAATCACTCCCCCTGCTTCCTGAAGTGAAAAATATCGTGCAAATCTTCTTGCAAGGTCATACAGGGTGATTGAGCCAAGATATTCATGACCTGATTTCAGCACAGGCATCACACTTAGCTTTAGCTTATACATCATCAAAGCTGCTTCAAATATGTGCTGATCTTCATGAACGTGTGTGGTTATAAGCTTGTCGGTCTCTTCTTCTATTGTCTTTTTCAATAAATTAAGATCATATATGAATTTATCAGAGATAAGTCCCACGTACCTGTTCCCGTCAACCACAGCAAGATGGGAAACTCTGAATACATCCATAGTATTCAGTATTTTCTGGCCCCTTTCGGTACTTCTTACCGAAGGGATAACGCTTGATATTAATTTAACTGCCAGCAATTATTTTTTTTTGTTTTAAGGTTTCTAATATAAAATTGTAAATTGCGGTGACAAATTTAATAGTTATGACCAGACTAAGTGTAAATATAAATAAAATTGCGACACTTCGTAACTCCAGAGGAGGAAATATTCCAAGTGTTAAAGATGCTGCCATAAATTGTCAGAAGTTTGGAGCTCAGGGTATTACTGTTCATCCCCGACCTGATGAAAGGCATATTACCCGTAAGGATGTATATGAAATTAAGCCTCTTATTTATACTGAGTTTAACATAGAGGGTTATCCTTCGGCTGAATTTCTGAAAATGGTAACTGAGGTGAGGGCAGATCAGGTTACTCTTGTGCCGGACAAGCATGATCAGCTGACAAGTGATCATGGATGGGATACCTGGGGCAATTTATCATTTTTAAAGGATGTTGTGGCTCTCTTAAAAGATAAAGGGATCAGGACTTCTGTTTTTATTGACCCGGATCCTGAGATGATCGAAGGAGCAGCAGAAACAGGTGCCGACCGGATTGAACTTTATACCGAGTCTTATGCACGGCTCTATTCTATTGGCAGGGATAAAGCGATTGAGCCATTTGTGGAAGCAGCTAAAGTGGCCGGTAGCGTTGGACTGGGAGTCAATGCCGGGCATGACCTGAATCTTGAGAACCTGAATTATCTGTATAATCTGATCCCAAACCTCGAGGAGGTATCAATAGGTCATGCACTTATTTCGGATGCTATTTATATGGGACTTGAAACTGCCATACGTAAATATCTTGATTGTCTTAAATAGTATGGAGCTTTTTTACAGGAAAGAGGGCAGTGGCCCTGTAATAATAGTCATCCACGGTTTATATGGATCTTCAGACAACTGGATCAGCATGGGCAGGAGGCTCGCCGAAAATCATACTGTTTATCTTATTGATCAGAGAAATCACGGCAGATCACCTTTTTCAGACAGTCACCTGTATGATGACCTGAAAGGGGACCTGGCAGCATTTTTTGTCAGGCATAAAATTGAAAAAGCAGCTATACTGGGCCATAGTATGGGTGGAAAAGCGGCAATGTGGTTCGCCGCTGATTATCCTGAAAAAGTTGAGAAGCTGATAATTGCAGATATTGCTCCGAAGAATTATTACCGTTACAGGGAAGATCCCCGCTTCGGAATGCACCGGGATATCCTTAAGGCAATGATGGAAGTGGATTTTCAGAAGGCTTTGAAGAGAAGCAATGTGGATGAGCAGCTTTCACTTACGATTAAAGATTTGAGGGTAAGAAAATTTTTATTGAAAAATATTGCAAAGGATAAGCATACTAAGCATTACCGGTGGAGGCTGAATGTACCAGTGTTGTACAAAAACCTTGAAGAGATAGTTGGAGGTGTTAATGATACCTGGTTTGATGACCGCAAGCCGATCACTGCTTACCCGGTTGTTTTTATCAGAGGTTTGAATTCCAATTATATTATGACTGAAGATGAACCACTTATTAAAAGTATTTATCCGGATTCATTAATTATTGGCATTCCTGATGCCGGTCACTGGCTTCATGCTGAAAATCCCGACAGATTTGAGGAGGCTGTGCTACGATGTTGCTGATCTGCACCGGTTATATTTGACTGTAATTGCTTTTAGGAAATTTATATCTTTCGTTTTCAGCTGATTTTTGCGGAAACGCCATTGCCAGTTCCCTGTTGCCGTTCCAGGCCTGTTCATTCTTGCCTTTTCGCCGAGCATAAGGAGATCCTGCATTGGTATGATTGCTGTTTCGGCACAGGAGGACCAGATCAGCTCAATTGCATTTTTTAATCTCTTTTTATTGAAAGCTCCAAGGTAGCTTCCTGTCAGTTTTTTTTCATCTCCTTTCAGGGAACGGAGCCACCCCAGAGTTGTATTGTTGTCGTGTGTACCGGTATATGCTATAAAGCGGGGGAAATAATTGTGAGGCATATTTTCGTTCTTTGCATCAGTGCTGAATGCAAATTGCAATACCTTCATTCCGGGCAGTCTGAAATGATTCCTTAAAGTCTCAACTTCCGGGGTAATAACGCCAAGATCTTCAGCCCAGAAGGGTAGTAAGCCGGTTTGTTCCCTGAATTTTGTAAGAATATGATATCCTCCGGCAGGCAGCCATCTGCCGTTAACTGCCCTTTTTTCTCCGGCAGGCACGGCCCAGTAAGACTCAAGTCCCCTGAAATGGTCTATCCTGACCTTGTTAAACATGTTCAGGTTAAAATGTAACCTGGCCATCCACCAGTCAAAGTCGCGTTTTTTTAAACGTTGCCAGTCGTATACCGGATTGCCCCACAGCTGGCCTGTTTCACTGAAATAGTCGGGGGGGACCCCTCCGGTCAGTATTGGTTCAAGATCTTTGCCAAGCTGGAAAATATCAGTATTTGTCCATACATCTGCGCTGTCGCCTGACACATACAGAGGCAGGTCACCAATTATTTGAATGCCTTTTAAGTTGGCATATTTTTTCAGGCTGAACCACTGCCTGAAAAAAAGGAATTGTATGAATTTTTGCTCTTCTGTCTCCTGACGGAGCAATTCTCCATACCTTGCAATTGCTTTTTTGTCGCGGTATTTAAGTTCATTTTCCCATTGTTGCCATCTTATGTTATTGAAGAATTTTTTTGCTGACATAAAAAGTGCATAATCACGGAGCCACCAGTCATTCTCTTTTAGAAAATTCTTATACTCTTCTTTTATCTCTTCAGATTGGTTTTTTTGATAATTTTCAAATGCTTTTTTAAGAAGCGGCATTTTCCAGCCGGAAGCTTTTTTAAAATCACTACGGTTATTAGGGAACCTTGGAATATTGGTCAGGTCTTTTTCGTTAAGCAATCCGTTTGACCTGAGTTCATGCAGGTCAATTAACAAAGGATTACCGGCAAAGGCGGAGTAGCACTGATACGGGGAATTCCCGTACCCTGTGGGACCAAGGGGCAGGATCTGCCAATATTTTTGTTCTGTATTTTTCAGAAAATCAATAAACCCGAATGCACCACTTCCTAAGGTTCCTGTTCCTTCAACTCCCGGAAGGGAAGTAATATGGAGTAATATGCCGCTGCTGCGTTCAGGCATTATCAGTCAGTTTACGGAATTTGGATAAATGGCCTGCAGTCTCCCTCACCAGTCTCTGAACAGCAAGTCCGTGATCCAGTCCGGGTACAAATGAATCATTATCATTACCATCAAAGAAGAGATAGTGAGCATGGACCAGTGAACGCAGCCAGCCGGGGGAAGCATGCTTTGAGGGAAAGGCTGTGACCGGGCTGTAATTACTTCCGATATGTTTTTTTATGCGTTGTCCGCTGCGTTCAAGGAAATATTCAAAATATCCCGGATTCTCTGAAGAGTATGAAAACCAGCCATTTTCGGCATAGAACTCAAGTGATACCAGATCGCCGCTGCCTGAACTTATGCGGCTTGCGGAAAGATGACCAACGGCTTTTGTTTCAGTGTCTGTAATTGATATTGAGCTAAACAGATCTGAATCAGGGGGAACATCATCAAAGCTGCCGGACTGTAACGCGCCTGTGATCTTAAGCTTATCTCCGAGAAAAGCAATTAACAGGCTGATCCCGTGCGAACCCAGGTCAGCCATTGCTCCCCCGTCAGGCGCCGGTGTCAGTCTGCCTGACCTCTTTGCCCTGTATTCTGCCTGAAGGTAGTCACCATGATAATATTTCAGGTCAAAATGAACAGGTTTGCCAAAGATCCCTGATCGCCATAATTTTAAGGCTTCCCTGACAGATGATGTTTGCAGGTATTGAAATCCTGCCTGTATTTTTACCTTATCACCGCTTTCAATAAGGAGTTCTTTAAGCTTTATCTCTTCTTCCGGTGTGGCACACACGGGTTTTTCCAGGTATATATATTTTACCGAAGACATTTTGAGCGCCATTCTGAAATGTTCAAAATGCACATTATTTGGACTGAGAATAAAGACAGCATCAATATTCTTATTTTTGCTGAATTCCTCCTGACTTTGTGATGACATGAATCCGAATTTCCCGGCGAATCGCTTCCTGCTCTCTTCTCTGGCCGAGGTTACCGACTCAAACACTATTTCAGGAATTTCATCATAGTAAAACTTCAGAGCCTTGATTGCATATGCATGGGACCTGGCGATCCCTCCTGCACCAATAAAACCAACATGTATTAGTTGCATTTTTCAGTAGTTACAAAAACACGTTAATGTGACAGAGTAAAATATTGGCTAAAATAAATAGTTTTTGGATAATGTAGAAGATATGAAACAAAAAAAGGCGCCCTTTCAAGGCGCCTTTTAAAGTTAACTGGTTATTTAATTGTTTTCATTATAACGGAAAACCCCTTCATATTCAAAAAGGTCTCCGTCATAATCAGTTGAAGTCACCCTGAACTGAACAGAATCAAGCCCCTCAATTTTCAATTCATTCAGGCTGAAAGATACATAAGCAGAGTATGGGAAGTCATTAACGTCATCATTATCATTATGCCTTAACTCAAGCTCAATTGGCTGACTGCTTTCTGTGAGTTCGCCCGGCTCTTTCACAAGGTTAATGAAATGAGTCTTGTAACGACCCCAATATTTTAACTCAAAATTTAGCAGGCTGTCTTTTTGCCAGCAGTCTTGTACAATTACAGGATCATTGCCAATACTGTCCTGGTTTTCGGGGGTTATATCCAGAATACCCTTAAGTAATATTTTTTTTACAGCGTTAACTTTTATGAAGTATTCTGTCGGCTCGCCGGAACTGCCTGCATTATCGCCGATAATAGTGTAGTTTATTAAAATCCTGTCGCCCGTTTTTAACCTGGATTCATTGTTGTCACCACTGTAATAATACCAGGGGTAATGATAATCTGAAGCAACAGGTGTCAGGATGTCACCATTATCCATAGTTATCTTATAATCCGGTGGATCTGAATTGACCTGTTCAACCATGCCAAATCCAACCCACATTTTCCCAAGTGAGTATCCGTCATCATCAAGACAGCCGGATGTAATCACTGCCAGGCTGATGAAGATTATCAGAAAATACTTTTTTTTCATTCGAATATAATTTAATTAAACATTTAAAATTTTATAATTATTTGTAAATAAACTAATTAAAAATTCAAGAACATATGGAACCGTTCGTTCCTCACTCTTACAAGAAAATTTTAATCATTCTTTTGCAATAATTCATTTATCAGATTGATGAAAACTTTCCTGTTAAGGTTGCGTATGAACAGAAAAATTTCCATGCAGCCACCTGCAGGTAAAGTGACAGATTTTTACTTTGGCATAACTATTGATAGCAAAATATCCATATATTTAAATTGATAGATATTTCAAAATGGTCATAAATATAGATGCGGATAGTTTAAAAAATGAGATTAAGCTGAAAGAAAAAGTTTGGCTTTTATTGTACAAAAGGGGAGGGGTTCAGAGTGACTGCGCTTTTGAAAACTTTACGAAGGCAGAAATTTTAGTGAAAAAATATGCTGGAGATACAACAAAAGATGTTTTATTTTGTTCTGCAGATGTGAACGTTGTAAAAGATATCCATCCGGAGTATAATATTATGAGTGTGCCGGTGTTGCTGCAGTTTGAGAACGGGTTGTTTAAGAATATGATAAAGGGATGTCACAATCCGGAACAGCTAAATGCTATTTTTGAAAAGGCGGTATATGCCGGAACAGCAGACAGTGATAAAAGGGAAAAGAAGAGCGTAAGTGTAACAGTGTATGCTACCCCTGTCTGTTCGTGGTGCAATGTGGTAAAAAGGCATTTTAAAGAGCATGGTATTAATTATCATGAAATTGATGTTTCCCGTGATACAAAAGCTGCCGGTGAGATGGTAAAGAGAAGCGGACAACAGGGTGTACCCCAAATAGATATAAATGGTGAAATTATAGTGGGATTTGACAAGGTCAGAATAAACAGATTATTAGGAATTAATTAAAAAATATTAAAGATGAAACATTTATTTTTATTAATCACAATTGCATTTTTTTTATTGCAGAGTTGCAATTCGGGACAGGCCAAAGACAATGACAGGCAAAATGATATTCAGAAAACAGTGGTTGTTCAAAACGCTGTTGAGGCCCCTGCAGGGCAAAGCGGATCGATTAAACTGACAAAAGATGTTTTTTTAAAACAGGTTTGGGATTATGAGTCATCTCCCAGGGAATGGGTTTATAAAGGCGATAAACCTGCACTTATTGATTTTTATGCTGACTGGTGCGGACCGTGTAAAATTGCATCCCCCATTCTTGACGAGATATCAAATGAATACAATGGAAAGATCTATGTATATAAAATTGATACACAGGTTGAAAGAGAACTGGCAGCTGTATTTGGAGTAAACGGCATACCTGCATTCCTCTATATACCTGTAAACGGCAGGCCTGTCATGATGTCAGGAATAGCCCGCTCAAGAGACGACACCAAAAAGATGTTTATTGATAACATAGAAAAATATTTGTTAGCCTCCAAATAAATGTTTAACGTTAATTAATAAATGATGAAATGAAAGAATTACAGCCAATCAATCAGAATGTTCTGTTAGAAATTACAGAGGACAATCCTGAGCAGAAAACTGCCGGGGGAATTATTATTCCCGACTCAGTAAGGGAGAAGCAGGAGGTTGCAAAAGTTGTTGCAGTAAGCAACATTGAAAATGCCGAAGTTGTGCCGGGTGACAAGGTTTTGTACAAAAAGTATTCAGGTACTGAGATAGGGTTTGAAGGGAAACAATACCTGCTATTACCCTATGCTGATATATTATCTAAAGTAGTAGAAACAGAACCTGTTTAAGAAGAGTTTTTCAAAGGCTGCCTGTTAATTTTATCATTCTGTCAGAAAATTTTTAAAATCGATACAAAGGCCGGTTGTTTAATTACTTCCGGCTTTATCTTTTAAAAGATAATCTGCCAGGAATTCCGGACTGATCGTCTGTTGTTCTCCTGTTTGCATGTTTTTAACTGTCACTTTGCCGGATGCTATTTCCGATTCGCCTGCAAGTATAACAAAAGGTATTTGTTTTTTATTTGCATAGCTCATTTGCTTTTTCATTCTGGCATTGTCAGGGTATATTTCTGCATTGATACCCTTTTCGCGTACTTTAGTCAGGATGGGCAGGCAGTAAGCCTCCTCTTTTTCACCGAAATTAACAAACAATACTTTGGTGATCTCTGAAGAGTCTTCGGGGAATAACTGCAGTTGTTGTAAAACATCATAAATGCGTTCTGCACCGAAGGATATACCTACACCGGAGACTCCCGGCATCCCGAAAATCCCTGTAAGGTCATCGTAGCGGCCACCGCCGCAAATACTTCCTATATCGGCGCCGGAAGCCTTCACTTCAAAAATAGCGCCTGTATAATAATTCAGTCCGCGTGCCAAAGTGATATCAAACTCAATATCCATATCCAGGTCGGCCATGTTAATATAACTGAAAAACTTATTTATTTCTGTCAGCCCTCTTAAGCCTGTTTCTGAAGATTGCAGGATTTTTCCAAGACACTCAAGTTTGGACTCATTAGAACCTTTAAGTGTCAGTACGGGATTTAATTTTTCGATTGCACTTTCTGAAATCCCTTTTTCAAAAAGTTCCCTGATCACTGCTTCCCGTCCGATCTTTTCAATCTTATCCAATGATACGGTTATGTCAGTAATCCGCTCCTTTTCACCTATGATCTCAGCAATTCCTGCCAGGATCTTTCTATTATTGACTTTTAAAACAACATCAATTTTCAGCCTCTTAAAAACTTCACTTATTATCATGGCCAGTTCAGCTTCATTTAGCAAACTGTTGCTGCCGATAATGTCAGCATCACACTGGAAAAATTCACGGTATCTCCCTTTTTGAGGCCTGTCGGCACGCCACACAGGCTGTATCTGGTATCTCCGGAACGGAAACACTATTTCATTTTGATTTTGAACAACAAAGCGTGCGAACGGCACTGTCAGGTCGTACCTTAATCCTTTACCCGAAATTTTTGGAGTTATTTTATCCGGATCCTTCGAGAGCAGGGTCTCATCCTTTACCTTCGAAAGGTAATTACCTGAATTAAGAATTTTAAAAAGCAGTTTATCTCCTTCCTCACCATATTTACCGAGTAGTGTGGACAGCTCTTCCATCGCAGGGGTTTCAATCGCCTGAAATCCAAAAAGCATGAAAACTTCTTTAATAGTATTGAAAATATAATTTCTTCTTACCACCTCTGTCGGTAAAAAATCACGGGTCCCTTTGGGGATTGAAGGTTTTTGTGCCATCATTAATAATTAAATTAAAGTGCAAAAATAAGTAATAATAGACAGGAATGTCAAAAAAATACTCCGGGAATGGTGTTGAATTAATAAAACAATTGATCAGGAAATGTAAAGCCTTTGCATTCTTTTATGGTTTAAAGGTGGTAACTTTATCTGATAAATATTATTTTCGGCTTTTTTAATAAAAGATTATGGAGGTTATAGAAGTTACCGGCAAAAAGATGGCGGAGGAATTTCATAATGTGCCGGGAAAAATTTATAAGAATGATCCAAATTATATTCCCTTCCTTCGTCCCATGATTGAAAATATTTTCAATCCTTTAAAAAACAGTAAATTTAAAAATGGTGATGCACGGAGATGGGTTTTAAGGTCAGGTAACGGCCATACAGGCAGGATTGCCGCCTTTTTTGATACCGGTTATTCTTCAGGGTATGAGCAACCAACCGGTTGTATAGGTTTTTTCGAGTGTACAGATAACAGGGAAGCTGCATTCATGCTTTTTGACACTGCCAGGGAGTGGCTAAAGGAAAATGGAATGGAGGCAATGGACGGACCGGTTAATTTCGGAGAAAACTTTTTTTTCTGGGGACTGCTCGCTGAGGGTTTTAAGCCTATGACATTCGGAATGCAATATAATAAACCCTATTATCGTAAATTGTTTGAAGAATACGGATTCAGGACATATTATGAACAGTATAGCTATTCGATGGATATCAGCAGTCCTGACCTTCCCGACAGATTTTGGAAAATAGCCGCCTGGGTGGCAAAAAAGCCAGGTTACACCTATGAACATTTTTCTTTTAAAAACAGGCATAAGTATATCCGCGATTTTGTCAAAATCTATGAACTTGCCTGGTCGGGGCACAGTAATTATAAGCCTGCTAATGTTGAAGAGCTTGAGGAGATGATCGGTCAGGCACGGATAATATTGGAAGAGGAGTTCATTTGGTTTGTATACTATAAAGGGAACCCGATAGCTTTTTATATGATGATACCTGATATTAATCAAATTATTAGTAAATTGAAATCCGGTAAGTTGAACTGGATTAACATCCTTAAATTATTGTATTATAAAAACAGGAAAATTGTTTCACGGTGCAGGGTAATAGTTTTGGGAGTTGTGCCACAATTTCAAAAGCTTGGTATCGAGTCGGGGATTTTTTATCAGTTAAAACAGGTAATGTTGAGAAAGCCATGGTATAAAGACATGGAAATGAGTTGGGTAGGCGATTTTAACCCGAAGATGAATGCCCTTTTTAAATCTTTTGGTGCTCATCGGACAGTGACCCATTTAACACTCAGATATCAGTTTGACAGAAGTAAAGAGTTTGTAAGAGCACCAATTGTTAGCTGAAGATTGCTGAATTTTTTAAAATAAATGTGACTGAATGCAACTAATCGAAGTAACAGGGAAGAAATCCCGGAATCTGTTTCATAAGGTTCCTCACATAATATACAGGAATGATCCTAATTGGATTTGTCCATTGCATCAAATGGTGGAAAATATTTTTGATCCCGCCAGGAATCCATCTTTTAAAAACGGCGAAGCTGTCAGGTGGGTATTACTTGGCGATGACCAAAGACCGGCAGGGCGGATTGCTGCTTTCTATAATCCGGATAAATCGGCTATTTATGAACAGCCCACAGGAGGATGTGGTTTTTTTGAATGCATTGATAACTACGAAGCGGCAGAAAGATTGTTCAATGCTGCCCGCGACTGGCTGAAATCAAAAGGTATGGAGGCAATGGACGGACCGGTTAATTTCGGTGAAAATTATATGAACTGGGGACTTCTTGCAGATGGTTATATGCCACAGGGCTTTGGAATGCCGTATAATCCTCCTTATTATGTGCAGTTATTTGAAAAATACGGATTTGAAATATATTTCAAGCAGTATAGTTATCATCTCGATACTACCCTGCCTGAGTTGCCTGACCGTTTTTGGAAGATTGCGGAATGGGTGGCTCAAAAACCCCATTTCGACTTTAAGCATTTCTCCTGGCAGGAAAAGGAAAAGTTTATTGATGATTTTGCATATGTCTATGATAATGCCTGGCGTTTTCATAAACATTTTAAACCTATTGATAAAGATGACCTGCACGAATTCATTACTGATGCAAAATTTTTAATAGAAGAGGAGTTTATCTGGTTTGCCTATCATGAAGGTGAACCAATTGCTTTATTTGTGATGGTGCCCGATTTTAACCAGATACTGGCCAAACTGAAGGGAAAAATTACTTTTTTAAACTTTCCTAAGGTTTTATGGCTGAAATGGCGTAAAACAATGACCAGAACAAGGAGTCTTATAATTGGCATAGTCCCGAAATTTCAAAGGTCAGGAATCGAAGCTGCTATCTTTTGGAATCTGAGGCCTGTGATGTATAAAAAAAGATGGTACAGAGAGATGGAACTTTCGTGGGCAGGGGATTTTAATCCAAAGATCGTATCCCTTTATGAATCGGTGGGAGGGAGAAGAGCCAAGACACACTATACAATGAGGTATCTGTTCGACAGAAGTAAGCCATTTGTCAGAGCTCCTGTAATTTCAGACGGAGGTAGCTGATTAAAAAAATAAAGTAGTGAAACATAGTTTGTATTTTTTGAAATTATTAATAATATTTTTTACTTTTGCACCCCTGTTGAAAAATAAAAATAGTATTGACAAATTAAAAATAAGCTGACAGAGGAACGAATCACTCTGTGCTGCAGAAAGTTTTTAATTTATTTAAAATAAAAATTATTTAGCCATGAAAAAAGGTATACACCCCGGGAATTACAGACTGGTTGCATTCAAAGATATGTCAAACGGCTATATTTTTATTACCGGTTCAACTGTGGAAACAAAAGAGACTGTTGAGGTAGACGGTATTGAGTATCCACTTTGCAAGCTGGAAATTTCCAACTCTTCTCATCCATTTTATACTGGTAAGGTTAAACTTGTAGATACCGCCGGAAGGGTTGATAAGTTTATGAGCCGTTATGGAAAACATATGGAAAACAGGAAGAAATAAAATATTTAACTAAAAGGTAATAAGCCCCTTGTTCAGGGGCTTTTTTTATTATTTGTAATGCCGCAGTTGTATTTTTTTAAACATGAGCTGCCACTATTTTGTTAGGTATGGCATGACTATTGCCTGATAATATTCTTGCTCTTTTGAGGAATATGTTCAGACATAATGACAGAAATCAGATTATGGGAAAAAGAAAAAATTTAGAATTTCAGGATATTTTTTTGAGCCGGATGGTTAACGATAATTCAGATTATATACCGATAATTGCAGATGGAGATGATAATGATCTGAAAAATATAGAAGTGCCGGAAACCCTTCCGGTACTGCCGTTGCGCAATACAGTGCTGTTTCCCGGCGTAGTTCTTCCGATCACAGTGGGAAGAAAAAGATCTTTGAGGCTGATCAAGGATGTATATAAGGGTGGCCGGTTACTTGGTACTTTTGCCCAGAAGGATTATACTGTTGACGATCCGGCAGCAGATGAATTATACAATATCGGAACGGTAGGGGAGATACTTAAGGTGCTTGAGATGCCCGACGGATCGACATCTGTCATTATACAGGGGAAAAGACGTTGTGCAATAAAAGAAATAGTAGCAAGTGAACCCTACTATAAAGCCACAGTTGAACCACTAAACGAGATATCTCCCACTGACGATGCAGAGTTCAATGCTATTGTCGGTTCCCTGAAAGATCTGTCTATAAAAATTGCACAGTTTTCTGCAAATATTCCGCCGGAAGCAACATTTGCCGTTAAAAATATTGAAAATTCAACATTCCTGATAAATTTTATCTGTTCCAATACAGACCTGAATGTTGAGAATAAACAAAATCTTCTGGAGATAGACAGTCTGAAGGACAGGGGAATCCAGGCAATAAGTTACCTGGTTAAGGAGGTTCAGATGCTTGAACTGAAACAGGATATCCAGAAGAAGGTTAGAACAGACATGGACAGGCAACAACGCGAGTTCATGCTTAACCAGCAGATGAAGACAATACAGGATGAACTGGGCGGTAATCCTGTTGAGCAGGAAATAAATGAACTCAAAAAGAGGGCAAAAGATAAAAAGTGGAATAAAGAGGTAGCAAAATTTTTTGAAAAAGAGACAGGCAAGTTGCACAGGCTGAACCCTGCCGCCGGTGAATACTCTGTTCAGTATTCTTTTTGCCAGACTCTGGCAGATCTGCCATGGAATGAATATACCAGGGACAATTTCGACCTGAAAAATGCCAGGAAAGTATTGGATGAGGATCATTACGGACTGGAAAAGGTGAAAGAACGCATATTGGAGCATCTTGCTGTTTTGAAGCTGAAAAATGATATGAAATCCCCTATTATTTGCCTTTACGGTCCTCCGGGTGTCGGTAAAACATCTCTTGGTAAATCTATTGCCCGGGCCCTGGACAGAAAATATGTAAGAATGAGCCTTGGTGGTTTAAGTGATGAGGCAGAGATCCGTGGTCACAGGAAAACCTATATAGGAGCTATGCCGGGAAGAATTATCCAGAACATAAAAAGAGCTAAATCTTCAAATCCTGTTTTCGTTCTTGACGAAATCGATAAAGTGTCTAAACATTTTCATGGTGATCCTGCTTCAGCCCTTCTGGAGGTGCTTGACCCTGAGCAAAATGCTGAGTTTCACGACAATTATGTTGAAATGGACTATGATCTTTCAAAAGTAATGTTTATAACCACTGCCAATACCCTGAGCACAATAGCACCGCCTTTGCGCGACCGCCTTGAGCTGATTGAGGTGAGTGGTTACCTTGTGGAAGAGAAAACAGAGATCGCTAAACGGCATCTGATACCCCGGCAACTCGAGAATCATGGTCTGAAAAAGAGAGATGTAATATTTTCCAAAAATATTATCGAGTTAATTATTGACGGGTACACAAGAGAATCGGGAGTGAGAGAGCTGGATAAAAAAATTGCCAGAGTGATCAGGAGGATTGCAAAGAAGATTGCATTTGAGGAAGATTATAATAAAAGAGTCACTAAGCCTGATATAAGAGAGTACCTCGGTGTACCGGAATTTTTAAAAGAAAAATACCAGGGTAATGAGTTCGCAGGCGTTGTAACAGGATTGGCATGGACTGCAACAGGTGGTGAGATCTTATATGTGGAGACCAGCCTTAGTAAAGGGAAAGGGATACTTACTCTCACCGGAAATCTGGGAGATGTGATGAAGGAGTCGGCAATGCTGGCTCATGAATATCTGAAATCACATGCAGAGAACCTGGATCTTGATCCGGAAGTTTTCAGTAACTGGAATGTTCATGTGCATGTACCTGAAGGAGCTATCCCAAAAGACGGACCCTCGGCAGGAGTCACTATGGTCACCTCAATGGCCTCTGCTTTTACCGGACGTAAGGTGAAAAAAAACCTGGCCATGACCGGGGAAATTACTCTTCGGGGAAAGGTGCTCCCTGTCGGAGGCATTAAGGAGAAAATTCTTGCCGCTAAAAGAGCCGGGATTTCTGAAATTATTCTTTCAGCAGAGAATAAAAAGAATCTGGAAGATATCAAGGTTGAATATCTGAAAGGTCTTGAATTCCGGTTCGTCGATACTGTGCAGGATGTTTTGGAAATCTCCCTGCTTAAAACAAAAGCCGCCAACAAAGTTAAATTATAGTTAAGATTTGCAAAAAGAGACTGAAAATTTTTGAGAAATAGCTTGTGGCATAATTTTTGCTTTCAGAATACCTTAATAAACAATTAGTATTCAATCTGTAAAGCGAAAGATAAATGGACCGTGACAAAGGGAAAAAGATGATGTTCACAGACGAAAAGTATATAGTCTGGACTGTTAATATCAAGACATATGATTCTCTGATTATTTTAAAGTCAATGAAATCAGCCGGATTTAAACTTATGAAGTTTAAGATTCTTCTTAATTAGAAGTTCATTTTCCGGCTTATGGTCATTCAATATTCATCCCAGCTTTTAATTGAGATATCTTTCAGATCATATTTACAGATTGCATAGACAAAGGCGCTTGCCACCTTCGAATTTGTTATTAAAGGAATATTGAAGTCGACCGAATTTCTCCGGATTTTATATCCATTGCTAAGTTCCCTTCTGGTATAGTTTTTAGGAATATTGATCACAAGGTCAATTTTTCGCTCCCTTATATAGTCAATTGTATTTGGCTTGCGGTCTTCTTCATCTGGCCAGTGCAGCAATGTATTGCTGATGCCATGGTCTTGCAGGAACCTGTGTGTACCCTCTGTTGCAAAGAGGTTGTACCCATGCTCTCTCAGCATTACAGAACTTTTTAGCAGTTCGACTTTAGATTTAGACGGGCCGGATGAAATGAGGATGTTCTTAACAGGGATTTTATAGCCGACCGATAACATTGATGTCAGGAGCGCTTCGTAATATGTTTCCCCGATACAGCCGACCTCGCCGGTTGAAGCCATGTCCACACCCAGCACGGGATCTGCATTCAGCAATCTGGAAAATGAAAACTGAGGGGCTTTCACACCGATATAATCGAGTTCAAACAAAGATTTATCCGGTTTATTGACCGGTATCCCGAGCATTACCATGGTCGCTATTTCGATGAAATTCAGTTTCATGACTTTTGAAACAAAGGGGAAGCTGCGGGATGCCCTTAAATTACATTCAATTACCTTTATGTCGTTGTCTTTTGCAAGGAATTGCATATTAAAAGGCCCTGTTATTTCCAGTTCTTTTGCAATTTGCCGTGCAATTATTTTTATTCTTCTTATTGTTTCTATGTAAAGCTTCTGGGGAGGGAATACTATCGTTGCATCTCCGGAGTGTACCCCTGCATATTCAACATGCTCAGAAATTGCATAAGCTATTATCTCACCTTGGGAGGCAACGGCATCAATTTCAATTTCTTTAGCCTCTTCAATAAATTCAGATACCACTACCGGATGCTCCTTTGATACATTTGCCGCCATATCCAGAAAATGTTTCAGCTGGTCAGAATTGGAAACTACATTCATTGCGGCGCCCGAAAGCACATATGATGGCCTGATCAATACGGGATAACCAACGAGGTCAATGAATTTTAATATCTCTTCAATAGTTGAAAGACGCGCCCACCTTGGCTGGTCAACCTTCAGTTCATCTAACAGGGAGGAGAATTTTTCCCTGTCTTCGGCATTATCAATTTTTACAGGAGAGGTGCCCAGTACCGTCACTTTCTGGCTATGCAGCTTCATGGCCAGGTTGTTCGGGATCTGGCCTCCCATCGATATTATAACACCGTAAGGGTTCTCCAGCTCAATTATATCCATTACCCTTTCAAAACTTAGCTCATCAAAATAGAGACGGTCGCAAATATCATAATCTGTGCTTACTGTTTCCGGATTATAGTTTATCATTACCGAGCGGAAATTCTCTTTTTTAATTGTATTTACCGCATTTACACTGCACCAGTCGAATTCGACCGAACTGCCTATCCTGTATGCCCCGGAGCCGAGTACAATCACTGACCTGTTATCATTTAAATATTCTATATCATTCACACTTCCGTGGTAGGTAAGATACAGATAGTTAGTCATGGCAGGATACTCTCCTGCCAGTGTATCTATTTGTTTGACCACAGGCACAATGCCCCTGCTTTTCCTGTATTTACGCACCTTGAGCAGGTCTTTATGGATTGAGTCGTCAGGACTTGCCATTATCAGCCTTGCGATCTGGAAATCGGAAAATCCTGCTTTTTTTGCTGTTAACAACAGATCGTCAGATATCTCTTCAAGCTTGTTAATGTCTGCTATCCGGTTTTTAATACTGTAAATATTTTTCAGTCTGTTCAGGAACCAGGGATCGATCCTGGTTTTATTATAAATATCCTTCACGGAGTAGCCCCGGTTGAATGCTTCGGCTATCGCAAATATCCTGCGATCGGTAGGATTGGTAAGTTCGGAATCTACCTCTTCGCTGTTTAGTTCAATACGGTTGCCTACAAAACCGTGCATTCCTATTCCAACCATCCTGATACCTTTCTGGATTGCCTCTTCGAAGTTCCGGCCAATAGCCATAATCTCTCCTACACTTTTCATGGAACTCCCTATATATTTTGAGACTCCGTAGAACTTGTTAAGATCCCACCTGGGAATTTTAACAACACAATAGTCGAGGGCCGGTTCAAATGCAGCAGTTGTAACTTTTGTAACGGAATTTTTAAGCTGGTGAAGTCCGTATCCCAGGGCAAGTTTAGCTGCAACAAATGCAAGAGGGTATCCTGTAGCTTTGGAAGCCAGGGCTGATGAACGCGACAACCTTGCATTAACCTCAATAACCCGGTAATCCTGCGAATGCGGGTCAAGTGCAAACTGAACGTTACATTCGCCAATTACTCCGACCCGCCTGATTATTTTTATTGATATGGCTCTTAGTTTATGATACTCTGTATTAGAAAGGGTTTGTGAAGGGGCGACAACAATGCTTTCTCCGGTGTGGATGCCGAGAGGGTCAAAATTTTCCATGTTGCATACCGTAATACAGTTATCGAACCGGTCGCGAACTACTTCATATTCGACCTCCTTCCAGCCTTTTATAGACTCTTCGACAATAATTTGGGGGGAGTATGAAAATGCTCTGGACGCCAGTTCCTCCAGTTCTTTCTCATTTTCGCAAAAGCCACTGCCCAGTCCGCCAAGTGAGTAGGCAGCCCTTATAATAATAGGGAATCCTGTTATTTTTGCAGCTTCCTTTGCTTC
>CAZBWK010000006.1:19602-59578 GCA_964495655.1 uncultured Prolixibacteraceae bacterium
GGGGTTTTTACCCCTATTTCTGCCAGCATTTTAGCAAATATATCGCGGTCTTCGGTGTCAATTATTGACTGAATGGGAGTTCCCATTACTTCCATGCCATATTTTTCAAAAATCCCGGCTTTATACAGCTCAACACCGCAGTTAAGCGCTGTTTGTCCACCGAATGCCAAAAGAATTCCCTGGGGTTTTTCTTTTTTTATGACCTCTTCTACAAAGAATGGCGTTACAGGCAGGAAATATATTTTATTGGCAATATCACCGGAAGTTTGGATTGTGGCTATATTTGGATTAATAAGCACAGTTTCTGTGCCCTCCTCTTTTAGAGCTTTCAATGCCTGTGATCCGGAATAATCAAATTCTCCTGCCTCACCTATTTTAAGAGCTCCTGAACCCAGAATTACTGCTTTTTTTATTTTCGTTTTTATCATGACCTTGAATCAGTTAGTGTTGATCTTTATTTTTGACCATATTTATAAAATCATCAAACAGGAAATCTGTATCAGTCGGACCGCTGGATGCTTCAGGGTGAAACTGAGTTGAGAAAAATGGTTTGAATTTATGCCTGATACCCTCATTGGTGTTATCATTTACGTTGATAAACAATGGTTCCCATTCATCGGGTAAAGTATCTGCAGCAACAGCAAATCCGTGATTTTGGGAAGTAACATAGCACCGGTCTGTGCCATTAAGGATTACAGGCTGGTTATGGCTGCGATGGCCATATTTCAGTTTATAAGTATCAGCACCGGCTGCCCGTGCCAGTAACTGGTTGCCAAGGCAGATGCCCATAACAGGGATGTTCCCTTCTGTCAGTTTCTTAATATTCCTGATAGTTTCAGCACACATAGCCGGGTCACCGGGTCCGTTTGAAATAAACACACCGTCAAATTTTTCACTGGTGAAATCATAGTTCCAGGGAACTCTTATTACTTTTACTCCCCTTTTTAGAAGGCACCTGATGATATTGTTTTTTACACCGCAGTCTATTAACACTACATTGTAAAGCCCGTCACCATATTCCTCTCTCTGTTTACAGCTTGCAACGGCAACAAGGTTCTCCCTGTTAGGGTCATAAAAATCTGTCTTTTCATTCTCGAATTCAATTTTGCCAAGCATTGATCCTTTTTCTCTGAGAATTTTTGTCAATGCTCTTGTGTCGATCCCATAAAGCCCGGGAACCCTGAATTCTTTCAGCCAGTCAGACAGGCTCTTTTCTGCATTCCAATGACTGTATTCGAAGGAGTAATCAGAGATGATTAAGCCTTTAATATGAAGCTTGGGCGATTCGTAAAATTTATGTATTCCATGTTTCTTCCTTCCCGAAGGAACTCCGTAATTCCCGATCATAGGGTAGGTGGATACAAGGATCTGTCCTGTGTAAGAGGGATCAGTCAGGCTTTCCGGATAACCTGTCATCGCAGTGTAAAATACTACTTCACCCGCTGCAGATAATTCACTTCCAAATGATTTGCCTAAAAAAACTGTTCCATCCTCCAGGGTGAGTTTTGCTTGTTGTATTGCTTCCATCATAAACGGTTATTAAAAAAAAATGCGTTTGCTCCTTTGCAGGTGAAAACGCATTTCTGTCAGTTGACTTTTGTAATATATGATCAATTTCCTGATGCAGGTTGAAATCATGATGTTAATTTTAAATATGCCCCAAAAATAATAATATTTATTTAAATCTTCCTGCATTTTGAAAATAATGTATAAATTTGCACCGTGAAGTGAATAAATATTCATTATGAAAAACCGGGTATCGCGGCATGCTGAGATAAGGAAAATAATTTTGAAGGGCAATGTCAGGAATCAGGAAGAGTTACTGTCGGCCCTCAGGGTAAAAGGATATGATATGACACAGGCTACATTGTCGAGAGATTTAAAATTTCTTCAGGTAGCCAAGATGCCACATCCCGGACAAGGTTATGTATATGTAATGCCGGAATTAGAAAAGAGCGAGGCCAGGACAGAAGGAGCAGCCGACAGTTTTCTGGCAGAAGGTTTCAAAGGACTGAATTATTCAGGGAATCTTGCTGTTATGAAAACCCTGCCGGGATATGCCAGCAGCTTTGCTGCTGTAATAGACAGCGCCAATCCTTATGAAATACTGGGAACAATTGCCGGAGATGATACAATTTTAATAGTCAGGCGTGAAGGGACATCAAAAAATGATTTATTAAATGCATTAAAGTCGATAATGCCAAAATTAGAGGATAAGTTACATTAATAAATGTAACCATGATTATGAGGAGGCAGATCCGGTAAAATCGGAAATTTCAAATATCGAAAAATGAAATAGCTGGTGTGAAATGAAAACAACAAAGAAGATAAAGGTAGTTGTGGCTTCAGAGGAACATGTTAAATATGTTGATGAGATAAATGATGCAATAGATATTGCTTCAAAGCAGCGGGGAACTGGTATAGCCCGCCGTTCTCATGAATATCTTGCTGATAAGATCAGTGAAGGGAAAGCCATTGTTGCCCTGGACGGGGATAAGTTTGCCGGGTTTTGTTATATAGAAACCTGGGGAAATAAAAATTTTGTTGCCAACTCCGGACTGATCGTGGTTCCGGAGTACAGAGGTAACGGACTTGCAAAGGAGATAAAGCGCAAAGCATTTGAATTATCCCGGAAAAAATTTCCCAATGCAAAAATTTTTGGATTAACAACAGGATTGGCGGTTATGAAGATAAATCATGAACTGGGATACCGGCCGGTTACTTTTTCAGAGCTGACTGATGATGATTTGTTCTGGAATGGCTGCAAAGGCTGTATTAACTATGATATCCTTGAGAGAATGGAACGTACCAAATGTCTTTGTACTGCCATGCTCTATGATCCTGCATGGGAGAAAACAAAAAACGGAAACGGCATCCGTAAGAGAAGCCTCCTTGACGTAATACAGAAACTGAAACCCAAAAACGGAAATAAAAAACATAATCAGGAGAAAAACAAGGATGAATAAAAAATTAGTATTGGCATACAGTGGGGGACTTGACACCTCCTTTTGTGTAAAGTATCTTAAAGAAGAGAAAGGTTACGATGTTTATACCGCTATAGCAAATACCGGAGGATTTTCACAATCAGATCTGGAAAATATAGAGAAAAAGGCATACAGCCTGGGCGCAAAAAAGCATGTTACCCTCGATATTACAGGTGAATATTATCAGAAATGTATTCGCTACATGATTTACGGAAATATTTTGAGAAACAATACCTATCCTGTTTCTGTCAGTTCTGAAAGAGTTTTTCAGGCTATTGCCATAATTAATTATGCAAAAGAGATTGGTGCGGGGTATATAGCACACGGGAGTACCGGTGCAGGCAATGACCAGGTCAGGTTTGATCTTACATTCCAGGTGCTTGCCCCGGAAATAGAAATTATTACTCCTGTCAGGGATTTGATGCTCAGCAGGGAACAGGAAATAGAGTTTCTGAAGAAGCATGGTGTTGATGACGATTTTAAAAAAATGCAATATTCTATAAACCAAGGTATTTGGGGAACCAGTGTGGGCGGTAAGGAGACTCTCACATCAAACCTTCCTTTGCCGGAAGAGGCATATCCATGTCATCTTGAAAGGCAGGATGAAGAGGTTAAGGAGCTTGGTTTTGTCAGGGGAGAATTGAGTTCAATTGACGGCCGGCCCTATAAAAATGTTATTGATGCCATTAAAAAATTTGAGTCTGATGCTTCTAAGTTTGCTATAGGTCGTGATACACACATAGGAGACACTATTGTCGGAATAAAGGGAAGAGTCGGTTTTCAGGCAGCTGCCCCTTTAATAATTATTAAAGCTCATCATCTGCTTGAAAAGCATACTCTTACCAAATGGCAGATATACTGGAAAGAACAGCTTTCAAACTGGTATGGTATGTTCCTTCATGAGGCAATGTATATGGAGCCTGTAATGAGGAATATTGAATCATTTCTGGAAGAGACGCAGGAAAATGTTACCGGGAAAGTATTTGTTAAGTTGAAACCTTATGCTTTTGACCTGCAGGGTGTTGAGTCAGGGCATGACCTGATGCATTCCGGTTTTGGTGAATATGGGGAGACTGTAAAAGCATGGACAGCTGAGGATATAAAAGGATTTACAAAGATTCTTGCAAATCCGCTCAAGATATATTATTCAGTGAATAAAAAGTTAAATTAATAATTCAATCGTGACGAACAGATAGCAGTTAACTATCTTTCGTTATAATTTAGTAGAATGATAAAAGCAGGTATTATAGGAGGAGCAGGCTATACAGCAGGTGAATTGTTGAGGATATTGCTGAATCATGCTGATACAGAAATAACTTTTGTACAGAGTTCGAGCAATGCCGGCAATTACCTTGCAGATGTGCATATTGACCTGTTGGGAGAAACCAGCCTTAAGTTTACTTCAGACCTCCCTGCGGATGAGGTTGATGTATTGTTTTTGTGTATGGGTCATGGCAGGTCAAAAGAGTTTATGGACTCCCGGCCATTGCCGGATAAATTAAAAGTAATTGACCTTAGTCATGATTTCAGGATAAAAAGAGCCGGCAATAATTTTGTTTACGGGTTGCCGGAATTAAACCGTGATGAGATCAGGAGAGCAGACAAAATTGCCAATCCCGGCTGTTTTGCCACAGGTATACAGCTGGCTGTTTTACCTCTTGCAGCAGCCAAAATGATTACCGATGATATCCATGTGAATGCTATCACCGGGTCTACCGGCGCAGGACAGAAACCTGTTGAAACATCCCATTTCAGCTGGAGATACGGTAATCTTTCCGCATATAAAATTTTTAGTCATCAGCACGAGGCTGAAATTGTACAAAGCCTCTGCCAGTTGCAGCCGGGGTGCCCCGGCAATCTCTGTTTTATTCCTGTAAGGGGTAATCATACACGGGGAATTTTTGTAACTGCATATACCCGGTTTTCAGGATCTTTGGATGAAGCAGTTGATATTTATAAAAGTTTTTATGAGAGCCACCCGTTCGTTATGCTTGCGGAGAAAAATCCGTCGCTCAAGCAGGTTGTAAATACCAATAAAGCTGTCCTTTATATGGAAAAGCATGGTAATAACCTGGTAATTATCAGTATAACCGACAATTTGATTAAAGGAGCATCAGGACAGGCTGTTCAGAATATGAACCTGATGTTTGGACTTGATGAGAGATCGGGATTGTTTTTAAAACCTGTTGCTTTTTAAATCGTAAAAAGATAAATCAGATGGAGCTTTTTGATGTATATAGTCTGTTTAATATTACTCCTGTAAAGGCCCGTGGTTGTTATGTCTGGGATTCGGAGGGAAAAAAATACCTTGACCTTTACGGAGGACATGCAGTAATATCGATAGGCCATACTCACCCTCATTATGTGTCACTGATCTCGGAACAACTTAAAAAAATAGGCTTTTACAGTAACTCAGTTGTAAATCCTTTGCAGAAAGAGTTGGCAGATAAGCTGGGAGATCTCTCAGGATACCCCGGCTATAAACTGTTCCTTTGCAATTCCGGGGCTGAGGCAAATGAGAATGCAGTAAAATTAGCCTCTTTTGTCACCGGCAGGAAGAGGGTGATAAGCTATCAAAGGGGATTTCACGGAAGAACTTCTGCAGCCGTTGCTTTAACTGATAACCCTAAAATCGTAGCGCCTTTCAACGAAACAGAAAATGCAGTTATACTGCCTCTCAATGATATAAGGCTTTCCGAAAAGGAATTAAAAACAGGCACAGTGGCTGCTGTTATTATTGAGGGGATTCAGGGTATAGGTGGTATAAATATACCTGACGACCATTTTTTGGAAGAGCTGGCGGAGCTTACTAAAAAGTATGGCGCTCTTTTAATCTTAGATGAGATCCAGTCAGGCTACGGCCGTACGGGCAGGTTTTTTGCCCATCAGTATACTTCTGTCCGGCCAGATATAATTACTATGGCAAAAGGTATGGGCAACGGATTTCCGGTAGGAGGAGTTATTATTCAACCCGGAATTGAACCATGGAAAGGGATGTTAGGTACTACATTCGGGGGAAACCATCTGGCTTGTGCCGCAGCTATTGCGGTGCTGGATGTGCTTAAGGGTGAAGATCTTATTAATAATGCAGCAAAGACAGGCAACTATATTGCTGAGAAGATCAAAGATATATCCCCCGGTATAACAATAAGGGGCAGGGGATTGATGATTGGTCTTGAGTTTAGTTATCCTGTAAAGGAATTGAGAGAAAAATTATTATTCCGGAATCAAATTTTTACAGGTTTCTCAGGTAAAAATATTATTCGCCTGCTGCCTCCGCTTTGTTTGTCGGAGAGCGAGGCTGCTATTTTTTCGGAGGCTTACAGGGATCTTTTTTAAGAATCTTTAAATAAAGATTATAATGAATAATAAAAGAATTGCAATTATAGGAGTCGGGAATATGGGCGGAGCAATAGTTGCCGGACTTATTAAATCGGAATCTGTTGCTGCGTCTGATATTTTTGTTTTTGATACCAGGGAAAGCGTACTTGCTGATTTTAAAAATAGAGGTGTTACAGTTTCCGGTCATAGCCTTGATGCCGCCAGGAATTCAGATGTTATAATCATAGCAGTTAAACCTCTTTATGTCGAAAAAGTCCTGCATGAGATAAAACCGGCCCTGACCCCTGAAAGGATACTCATTTCAATAGCGGCAGGAGTATGCCTCTCTGATTTGGAAGGGATATGTGGTGAAGACATACCCATCTTTAGGGTTATGCCCAATACTGCAGTTGCGGTGCAGCAATCTCTTACCTGTATATCGGGTAATGAAGCAGGGTTAGCTGACAGAGAGTACGTTATGCAATTATTCAACCACGTGGGCAAAACAGTTGAAATTCCTGAAAACCTTATGTCTGCTGCAACAGTATTGTCTTCTTGTGGAATTGCTTTCGCCCTCAGATTCATCAGGGCAGCTGTGCAGGGAGGCGTTGAGACAGGATTTGGAGCAGGAGAGGCAGGTTTGATAGCTGCCCAGACTGTAAAGGGAGCCGCAGATCTGATCCTAACCTCGGGCAATCATCCCGAGAGTGAAATTGACAAGGTTACAACACCAGGTGGTATTACGATAGCCGGTCTGAATGAAATGGAACATGGAGGTTTCAGTTCATCCCTGATAAAAGGAATTGTGGCAGCATATAAGAAAGTTGAAGATAAATAGCTGTAGAAAGTATTTATGAAGTTAAAGTATACAAAAGTTACAGTTAAGGTTGGCAGTAACGTGCTTGCAAAAAAGGACGGCACACTTAATGTTGCCCGCATTGCTCATCTGGTTGACCAGATTGCTTATCTGCACAAGGAGGGGGTAGAAGTAATACTGGTCTCATCAGGAGCGGTTGCTGCAGGAAAGGCTGTAATGGAACCTTTAAAGAAAGCAGATGCAGTTTCAAGGCGTCAGCTTTGGGCTGCATTAGGTCAGGTCAAATTAATCAGCCGGTATTCTGACTTTTTTAATGAGCACGGACTGGTTTGTGCACAGGTGCTGACAACTAAGGAGAATTTCTCAAGCCGGAGGCATTACCTGAATATGAAAAATTGTATATCGACCCTGCTTGAAAATAAGGTTATACCAATAGTAAATGAAAATGATACAATATCGGTAACTGAACTGATGTTTACCGACAATGATGAGCTTTCGGGATTGATAGCGTCAATGGTCAATTCAGAAGCATTGATAATACTTAGCGACGTAAACGGAGTTTATAATACTGATCCGAAAAATGATGATGCTGAGCTTATACATACCATTGGACTTGATGAGGCAAAACCTGTAAATACTGAAACTGAAGGAGACTCCAGGCTGGGCAGGGGGGGTATGGCAACAAAATTTAAAATAGCCAAAAAACTTGCCAATGCCGGGATTAGTGTACATGTTGCCAATGGTAAGAGGGAAAATGTTTTAATTGACCTGCTTGGTGACAGTGATTTTTCGGAACATACCTATTTTGAACCTAGTAAAAAAACATCCAGCGGTGTTAAAAAATGGATTGCTTATTCAGAAGGATTTACAAAGGGGGAAGTAACCATAAATGAAGGAGCAGCCCGGGTACTCTGTTCCGGCAGGGCGGCAAGCCTTCTTCCTGTAGGTGTGGTGAGCATAGGAAATGAATTCAGGAAGGGCGACCTGTTAAGAATAATTGATGAGAAAGGAAACCATATCGGTCTTGGAAGAGCTAATTATGGATCTGATAAACTGGAAACTGAAAAACAGTCGAAGAAGCAGAAGGCATTAGTGCATTATGATTATTTATATATAGAAAAAATAAAAAAATAAGGCTCAGAATATCTTTTAATTATCTTATCTCCCCTTAATATGCCTTAATGAAAAAGTTTTCTGAGCCCCCTCTCCCTCCCCCGGGAGAGGGATATTTTAATTTAATTTTTTGATTTTAAGACCGGTTGTCAGGGTGAAAGAAAAAGAAAGAAATTTATTGAATATTAACAATAGAGATGATATGAAGATAGAGAAACAACTTAAAAGTGTGCTTGAGGCTTCAAGAAAGCTTAATCTTGCAAATGATGCTGTGATCACTGATGTACTTCTTGATCTGGCATCTGAAATGGAGGCATCTGTGGATCATATTCTGGAAGAGAATAAGAAAGATCTCGACAGGATGGATCCCGAAGATCCTAAATTTGACAGGCTTAAATTAACTGAGGAGAGGATAAGAGGCATCGCCGGGGATACCCGAAATGTTGCCGGATTGCCATGTCCGACAGGGAGGATACTAAAAGAGAGCGTCAGACCTAACGGATTGCTCATCAAAAAAATATCAGTTCCTTTCGGTGTGATCGGAATTATTTATGAAGCCCGCCCTAATGTGACCCTTGATGTGTTTTCACTCTGCCTGAAGTCGGGTAATGCCTGTGTTTTAAAAGGCGGCAGCGATGCTATATATTCTAACAATGCCATAGTCTCTGTAATAAAAAAGGTTTTGGTAAAATACGGACTGGATGAAGATACTGTGGTTCTCTTACCTGCCGGACGTGAGGAGACTAATGAAATGTTAAAGGCCCATGGTTATATAGATCTGATAATACCCAGAGGCAGTCAGGGACTTATCAGTTTCGTCCGTGAGAATGCTACAATCCCTGTTATTGAAACAGGCGCCGGTATTTGCCATACTTACTTTGATGAATATGGTGATAGCGCCAAAGGGAGGGATATCATCTTCAATGCAAAAACCCGCAGGCCTTCTGTCTGTAATGCACTTGACTGTCTTGTGATCCATGAAAGCAGGCTGGACGATTTGACCAGGTTAACAGAAAGGCTGGCCGGAGCAGGTGTTATAATCTATGCCGATGACAAATCATTCGTCAAATTAAACGGCTTCTATCCCGCTAATCTTTTGCTGCCGGCAACGTCAGAATCGTTCGGGACAGAATTTTTGTCTCTTAAGATGGCTGTAAAAACGGTGGCAGACTTTGAGGAGGCGATTGACCATATAAACAGATATACCTCTAAGCACAGTGAAGCGATCATATCTGAAAGCAAAGAACGTATTGATACATTCCGCAAGATGGTGGATGCATCGTCTGTATACTCTAATACATCTACTGCCTTTACTGACGGGGCGCAGTTCGGACTGGGTGCTGAGATAGGTATAAGTACACAAAAGCTTCATGCCCGTGGTCCCATGGCGCTTGAGGAGCTGACAAGTTATAAATGGATAATTGAAGGACAGGGACAGGTCCGTCCGTAATTTTTATATTATGCTTAAATTCACATCTGTAAAAGATATTCCTGATTTAAAAAAAGCTGTTGAAATTGCATTAGAGATCAAAAAGGATCGCTTTGCATTTCAACATCTGGGGAAGAATAAAACTATTGTAATGATATTCTTCAATCCCAGCCTTAGAACCCGCTTAAGTACACAAAAAGCAGCTATGAATCTGGGAATGAACACAATGGTCCTTGATGTAAATAAGGATAGCTGGCAACTGGAAACCGGATTGGGTGTTAAGATGGACAGTGATAAACCTGAACATCTGCTCGAAGCTATTCCGGTTATTGGAAAGTATTGTGATGTGATAGGGGTAAGGGCTTTTGCCAGGTTTGAAAACAGGGAAAATGATTATGCTGAAGAGATCCTTAACCAGTTTATTGACTATTCGGGAGTGCCTGTGGTAAGTATGGAAGGGGCTACAAGGCATCCTTTGCAAAGTTATGCAGACCTGTTAACAATTGAGGAGTATAAGGTGTGTCCACGGCCAAAAGTAGTGCTTACCTGGGCTCCGCATCCAAAAGCATTGCCCCAGGCTGTTCCCAATTCATTTGCAGAGTGGATGAGACAAACTGATTATGAGCTGGTTGTTACTCATCCTGAGGGATATGAACTGGCGACTGAATTCATGGGGGATATCAAAGTTGAATATGACCAGAAAAAAGCTTTCAGGGATGCAGATTTTATCTATGCAAAAAACTGGTCGTCTTATAGCTCCTATGGCAAAATTCTTTCTAATGATTATCGCTGGACAGTGGATGAGGAGAAGATGGCTCTCACTAATAACGCCTTTTTTATGCACTGCCTCCCTGTGAGAAGGAATGTGGTTGTGACAGACGGAGTTCTTGACAGTCGGGCCTCAATTGTTGTTCAGCAGGCCGCGAACAGGGAAATTACTGCCCAGTCAGTTTTAAAAATGATACTGGAATCAATTTAGCTTTATTGTAAAAACCGGTTAGCTGTAAAATAAATGCAAAAGACAGAGATAATACCTGCGATTGACCTCATTGAAGGAAAGTGTGTGCGCCTTTCACAGGGAGACTATAAAAAGAAAATTGTTTATGATGATGATCCTTTGAAAATAGCTAAGATGTTTGAGGAGGCAGGTATTCAAAGACTTCACCTGGTTGACTTAGACGGGGCAAAGGCAAGACATATAGTTAATCATAAGATATTAGAGCAGATTGCTTTAGGAACTGACCTGATTATTGATTTTGGGGGCGGGATCAAGTCTGACAAGGATATTGAAACAGCTTTTAGCAGCGGAGCTGCAATGGTGACGGGTGGAAGTATTGCTGTCAGGGATCCGGAGGTATTTATCAGATGGCTTAACAAATATGGCAGTGAAAAAATAATTCTGGGCGCCGATGCCAGAGAGGGTATGATAGCTGTGAACGGCTGGCAGGAAGTGACTGAATTACCAGTTGTTGATTTCATCTCAAGGTTTCACAGAAAAGGTGTATCCAGAGTTATTTCAACTGATATTGGCCGTGACGGAATGCTTAGCGGTCCGTCGTTTGATTTATACCGTGAAATCATGGAGAAACTTCCCGGTCTGGAGATCATAGCAAGTGGGGGAATTGCATCAATGGATGATATAATTAAGCTTGCAGAGATGAGTGTGGGCGGTGTTATAACAGGCAAAGCCATTTATGAAGGAAGGATCAGTATGGATGAAATAAAACATTATAACTTGTCCTGATGCTTGCAAAACGTATAATACCATGTCTTGATATTCGAGGCGGACAAACAGTGAAAGGAGTAAATTTTGTAGATATACGGGAAGTGGGAGATCCTGTTGAGCTGGGTGCAAAATATGCCTCCGAGGGAGCTGATGAGCTCGTCTTTCTTGATATCACTGCAACCCACGAAGGGAGAAAAACATTTGCTGACCTGGTCAAACGGATTGCCAAACATCTTAATATTCCGTTTACTGTGGGAGGTGGGATAAGTGAACTGGCCGATGCAGAGAGGCTGTTGAGTGCCGGGGCTGATAAAATTTCAATTAACTCTTCGGCTGTTATAAATCCTCAGCTGATAAATGACATTGCCCGCAACTTCGGAAGCCAGTTCGTTGTGGTTGCAATAGATGCCCGGGGTGACGGGCATGACCACTGGACAGTGACAGTGAACGGAGGAAGGATACCAACTGAAAAAGAACTTTTTTCGTGGGCCGGAGAGGCCGAAGACCGGGGAGCAGGGGAAATTCTTTTTACATCAATGAATCATGATGGAACAAAAAACGGATTTGCTAACAGGCAGCTTGCAAAACTGGCTGAAACACTTAAGATACCGGTAATCGCCTCCGGAGGGGCAGGCACCATGGAACATTTTCTCGATCTGTTCAGATATGGCAAAGCAGATGCAGGGCTTGCAGCAAGTATATTTCATTATAATGAGATTTCAATTAGCACCTTAAAGGAGTATTTGAAAGAAAACGGGATAGTTGTCAGGTAAATTATTTATTATGAAGGAGGTAATAAACACAGGTCAACTCAATTTTGAAAAATTGAACGGGCTTGTACCTGCTGTGGTTCAGGATGTATCAACACTGAAAGTTTTAATGGTGGGGTTCATGAATGAAGAAGCTCTGGAAAAAACTATTGAAACAGGAAAGGTCACTTTTTTCAGCCGCTTAGAAAACCGGTTGTGGACGAAAGGAGAAGAATCAGGTAATTTTTTGACAGTTGTGGAAATACTTACTGATTGCGATGACGATACAATACTGGTAAAAGCCGATCCGGCAGGCCCTGTTTGCCACACAGGAGCAGACACCTGTTTTTTTGAAAAGAACAGATCAAAGGGTATAGGATTTCTGATATATCTGCAGGATCTGACAGACAGGAGGAAAGCAGAAATGCCGGCCGGCTCCTACACCACCTCATTGTTTGAGAAAGGGACAGCTGCAATTGCTCAGAAGGTTGGAGAGGAGGCTGTGGAAACTCTCATAGGATCTCTGACAGGTGATGATGAGAATTTTATATATGAATCGGCTGATCTGCTGTATCACCTTATTGTCCTGCTCTCAGATAAAGGATATAGAATTGAGGATGTTGCTGAGGAACTTAAGAAACGCCATAAATAATTATCAGATACTTTGATTATTGGTTCTGACCTCTTATGTCTGCGGGTTTTAATAATACCATATTGCCCCTGTAGTTTTCCTTTGATCTGATATAAATAGTTGCCGGTATTTTAAGGTTCACCTGTTCAACAGGAATTTCCAGTGTCGCGATTATGCTGTTTCCCTGCATTATCCGGCCTGATTTTGCCATAACTTTCAACGGCAATGAATATATCTCTTTCTTATCCTGCATGATACCTATTGACGGTTCAGAGAGGTGGTCGGTAAATACAGGTGTTTCACCATTATTTATTAGCTGAACAGATATATGTAACTTTGCGGCGGATATCTTACTGTCCTTTATTTCTAATTGGAGTCCTTTGAGTGATTGAAATTTATCAATAATAATAAAACCTTTCATCTCTCCGGTTGCCATCCGGGTCAGGTTGGGGGGGGTGAGGTGCTTCGACTGCACTGCAATGACTGAGCTTCCTTCAGCATATTTTTCATCGTTCCAAAGATCATACTGGCAGTAACGGTAATCCGGTGTTGACAGATGAACCGCAGGTTCTCCTGAATAAAAGATATAATTGCTTATGGCGGCATAGTTATTAAAAAACCCGACTTTTCTGCCATCTGCCATCTTTTTTATTTCCATTGCATGTACCTTTCTGTTATAAAAGGTGATTTTTATTTTTCCAATATTCGGGATAGCATCTGTTGCAATATAGATCCTGAAAAGGATAAATAGAATAATCACCGGCAGGGCCAGACGTTTGAACCAGAACTTAATTTTTGGATCATCCGAAATCCCGCGGTAGACCACGATCATGAGCATCGGAATAATAGCAGCCGTCCAGTGAGCTTCAATACGGTTTTTAAAGCTAAGGAGGAAGAAGATAATGTAAAATCCAAGAATATTAAAAATCAGTGCCTTGTCAAAAAGATCCCTGATCTTATATTTGCTCAGTTTCAGGAATACCAATGCACCGGTGAGTGGTCCGGCCATAATAAGCTGGCTGACCAGGTTAGGGAATACATATTTCAATCTGAAAGGCTTTGTCCTTTCAACTATATGATACTTTAACGTGGGAAACTCATTTTCAATCTGCCATTTAATATGCGGAATCATCAAAATAAGAGCAATTGCAGCAGTCAAATAGAAGTATTTGTTTTTTAGCAACTTAGGATTTGATAAAACGGTTAGTCCGATTATAAGGAAAGCATGGTATTTGCTGTATATCATTCCTGAAATGATAATTGCCAGCAAAACTGACAAACCGGTACCCGGGTTGATGATAAATTTCTTATAGAGTGCCAGAAAGAGCATTGTGAATAACAACAACGGGATATCCGGGATTGCCATGAATCCTGAAATATGAGTATGAATAAGAGGAAAGGAGGCTGTGAATATGGCAAGGAACCAAAAGTCTTTTTGTTCATTAAGTTCATTTAGTATCAAAGCCAGGGTAACAGTGGAAATTATTATAAATAGCAACCTGACGCCTAATTCACAATGGATGAGCCCGTAGCCCGGATAGATCAGTGCGGCTGCCAAAGGGGGATGGTCAAAGTAACCCCACGCAGGATTTTGGGAATACATCCAGTAATAAGATTCATCAGAATGAAGTCCGGTGAATATCGATTGCAGGAGATTGGCAATAAACCATATTGCAATTATAATATAATGCTGCTTTTGAAGGTTCTTCATATGAATATAACTTAATAATCAATAATTTATTTAACGGGTTTTACCCAGCTTGCTTTTTTCAATCTTGCAACATAGTAGCTGTTTTCTTTATCTTTTATTTTTTTGACCATGCTTTTAAGCTTTCCGGGAAATCTATCTGGCTTTACCCTTGAAAAGACTTCTGAGCCTGTTGTGATCTCATAGTTTTCAAGGTTTAAATATGGTGACTCCTTTTCGCTGAAGACCAAAAAATGGTCGGGTTCCTCAGGCAGTATATATACTGTATCCATGCTGATGACAGTGAACTGGTTACGGCTTTGAACCCTAATATTTGAGGCAGTTCTTATATTTCCGTAAACATACACCTTGTCATCTTCTGATATTTGTTCTTTTCTCAATGTATCAACCAGTTGTTCACCAATATTTGGTATCAACAGAGGGTATATAAGAAGAAAAATATTAAAATACAGGAAAAGCAGAGAATATGACAGAAGATTTGTATTAGACAAATTTTTTAAAAGTCTGGTTTTAAAGGCAATGACTAACAGTGCTGACAGGCAGGTACCTGCAATAGAAACTAAATCCGGACTGATAAAGAAAAATAGCAAAAGGTTTAAAAATATTACACAGATATTCAGGGCAATGAATAGTGAAAGGAAAAAATCTTTGAACCTTGTTTGAGTATTTGATATGGCAGCTGCAAAGAATATAGAGGATAAGGGAATAACAGGTAAAAGGTAGCGGTCGTAGAATTTAAAAACAGCTCCTGACATTAGTAATATCATAATCACCCATATTGCGATGAATCCAAAAACTGCTTTCAGCTTATGATCGGCATTATTGATATATTTTTTTAATTCAGCTGGTTTTGAAAGTACGATTATGATCCATGGAATGGAAAAAGCGATAAAGTTCAGTACTCCGGCAGAACCGTTAATTAGAATTTGCATTGTTTTTGAGGAGACTCTTTCTCCAACCTGGTCTTCATAGAACGATGAAAAGAAACCGGGTCCGTGCTCAATATACATAATTGCAAACCAGCTCACTGCAATAATTAATGCCAATGATATAGCAGGGATGTTTATCAACTTTTTCAAAGCACATCTGTGCCAGGGATTGAAAAGCAGGAACAGGATGCTGATACCCGCAAAGGCAGCAGCGGGCAGTCCCTTTGTTTCAAAGGCCACAGCTGCTCCGACGTAGGCCATCCAGTAATATCTTTTTTTGGGTTTATCATCGAGCATGATCTTCATGAATCCCAAAGCGCTTATTGTCATGAACACTACTAACAGTATATCAGGAATTGAGCGGCCTGCACTCATAAGGACCAGAGGATTTGATGCTGTAATCAGGGCTGCAGTTAAAGCAGTTTTTTTACTTCCCGAAACATATTTGGCCAGTGCATAGGTTAAAAACGTCAGCAGTGCACCCGCAAGCCAGAACATTACTCTTGAGGAAAATTTACTGACTCCAAAAATTTTGTAGCTTCCTGCCAATGTCCAGTAAGTTATGACAGGTTTCAGGAACCGCGGTGTGCCGTCTGCATTTAAAGGAGTCAGGTAATCACCGGTATCTGACATCTGCAAAACGGAATCGACATAATATTTTTCGTCAGGATAATAAAAAAAGTACTCCAGGGCTGCAGGTGCAGAAAAAATAAGGAATATAATTGGTATAATTATCCGGGAATATTTGTCTGACAGTCCATTCTTCATAATTTAATATTTTATCAGGTACATAGGTTTCAATACCTTATTCCGCGTTTTGGGATTTATGAATTCACTTCCCCTGTTGAGGTAGAGATGCCGGTAACGAATGGTAGTGTCTGCTTTAATATCGAAGCTTTGGACCATATCATAACCCTCTTCATCTGTAAAGAGCCAGCTGCCTTTTTTCCCGGCAACAGCATAAGCCGACTCCCGGGTTAAAAGTTGAAGAGCTTGTGGTTCACTGTAAAAAAACAGTTCATACTGGGGATAGTTAAAATTGTAAAGTTTATCTCCGGGAGATGAGTGCTCATTAAAGTAACGTGCCGCAGCCGGCGGAGCCTGAAAACTGAACATATAAGGGAAAATGTGAGTGTTAAAAAGCAGCGCAATAACTGCAAAAACCAATCCTGACGGCAAAAGAAGCCTGGCACCAGGATCTTCTTTGAAAGAATATATATATAAGGTAGCTGCCAGTCCGGATACTGCAATCAGCCAAAAATACCATCCGGGGTAAGGGAAAATGAAAAATGAAATTAGTATTATACCCGCCCATAAAAGTATTACCACCAGCATCTGAGTTATGGATAAGGTTTTTAATAAGCCTGTTTTGTGACTAAGGGCAATATCGGTCCATTTAGCCGTAAGTACAGATATCAGAGGTATTATTATAAAAATGTAGTTAGGCAGCTGATTTTTAGATACATTAAGGATTATGAAAAATACCCAGATACCGGTAAATGTAAAATACTCTTCCGACTTAAACCTGTTTGCGATTAATGTTTTCAGTTCATAACAGGCAGCAATGAAGAACAGCAGGCTCCAGGGAAGGAAAATATATAAAAGGGTATGGAAGTAAAATACCGGGTCATTAGTCGAATGCACATAAGTGCCTGTAACCCTTCCTATATTATTATCCCAGAAAAAGAATATTATGCCTTTAACGCCAAACTGGTTATATAAACCGGCAAGCGCCGGACATACAACTGCCAGAGAGAGTAAGATGCCAAGATACCACCGGTAATCTTTAAAAGCTTTGAGATCTTTTTTCATCAGCAGGTGTCCGGTTACCGCAAATGCAGGGATGGCTGCTCCGACAGGACCTTTACTGAGCATAGCCAGTCCGACGGCAAAGAATCCTAAAATCCAGTTTATGTTTTTTTTCGTTTTTATAAACTCATAAAGCTGCCATAATGCAAATGTTACAAAAGCCTGAAGGGGGGTATCGGTATGGATGTCCATACAGTAAAGCATATATATCAGCGAGAAGGCCATCATGTAGAGTGTAATCAATCCGACCTTCTTAGAATAGAGGCTTTTGCCAAGTTGACAGGCAGAATAAAAACCGAAAAAAACCAGAAGTAATACCGGAAGCTTAAACCAGAAATTGGAGACTTCTCCAAGCCGGAAGCCCAGAGCTCCCAGCCAGAAAAGTAAAGGTGGTTTCTGGTCATAAGGCTCCCCGTGAATAGTCAGGTTGATAAAATTTCCATTTTGAAATATTTCTTTAGCTACAGTGGCATACTTGCCTGCATCCCTTGTCACATCTATTGTAAGTCCTGAAAAATAGGACACAAGCATTATGCCGGCCATAGCCAAAAAAATAATCAGAATTGTTTTGTTTTTTAGCATTGTAAAAAAAATTAAAACCTGACAAAAATGCTAATTCATAAGCTTGCGCCTGGCAAAAGTGGGGATTTTTTCGGTAATAAGAAAAGGTTGTTCCTTTTGTTTCATGCCAAATGCATATCTTTGTTTAAAATTTTAATTAAGCTGTATAATGAAGCTTTGGGATAAAGGAATAACAGTGAACAAAGCTATAGAGCAGTTTACGGTGGGCAGAGACCGTGAGCTTGATCTGTATCTTGCCAAATATGATATTTTAGGTTCTTTAGCACATGTTAAAATGCTTGGATCAGCAGGATTGATCAACAGTGAGGAATTACCGGTGTTGACAGAAGCGCTGAAAAAATTATATAAAACAGCCGAAAGCGGCCAATTCACTATTGATGAGGGAGTGGAGGATGTTCATTCGCAGGTTGAGTTTATGTTGACAAGTGATCTGGGTGAAGTTGGAAAAAAAATTCATGCAGGGCGGTCACGCAATGACCAGGTACTTCTGGATTTAAAATTATTTGCCCGCGACAAAATAAGTATGATAGTTGCCTCTGCTGATGATTTAGCCGAAATATTGCTTCAAAACAGTGAAAAGTTTAAGGATATTTTGATGCCGGGGTATACACACCTTCAGGTAGCAATGCCTTCTTCTTTCGGGTTATGGTTTGGAGCTTATGCGGAAAGTCTTGCCGATGACCTTGAATTGCTGTTTGCTGCTTTCAATATCGTCAATCAGAATCCACTCGGGTCTGCTGCAGGTTATGGCTCCTCATTTCCTCTTGACAGGCAGATGACAACCGATCTGCTTGGATTTAAAAATATGAATTATAATGTTGTGTATGCCCAGATGGGCCGTGGCAAGACCGAGAGGATAGTGTCATTTGCACTGGCCAATATCGCTTCAACATTAGCTAAGCTTGCTTATGATATGTGTTTGTTTAACAGCCAGAATTTTAATTTTATTACCCTGCCTGGTGAGTTTACAACAGGATCAAGCATAATGCCACATAAGCATAATCCGGATGTTATTGAGCTGATCAGGGCCAGGTGCAATAAGATCCAGGGTGTGCCCGGACAACTGTCTCTTATAACCAATAATCTTCCTTCAGGTTATTTTCGTGATTTGCAGGTTTTAAAAGAAATATTCCTGCCTCTGTTCGATGAATTGAATGACTGTATTACAATGATGGGGATGGTCCTGCAAAATATGGATGTCAATAAAACAATACTGGATGATAATAAATATGATTTTCTTTTCACCGTGGAGGAGGTGAATAAACTGGTGGTAAGCGGTATGCCTTTCAGGGAAGCCTACAGGCAGGTAGCCCGTAGAGTAAGTGAAGGGGAGTTTGTTCCGGATAAAACTATACTCCATACTCATGAGGGAAGTATTGGCAATTTGTGTCTTGATAAGATTACAGAGAAAAAGCAATCTGCAATTGCAAAATTCCGGTTCAGTGAAATTCAGACAGCAATTGATAATTTATTGGGCTAAGCTTATCTGATAATAGATATAACCCCCCGATAAACTAACTGTCAACAGAAAGGTTAAAAAAATGTTATTAAGATCAGAAAGTTGATCTATATGTTACATTTTTATATCTTAACCTCTAATTTTGTTTCAATTAGTTGTAAATATCTTTATTTTTATAACAAATTAACATGAGTCGTTTTTTTTTTTCTTCAGTTTTTTACATGTCATAATTATTTATTCAGAAAGCTATGAGATTACCTGAAAATCAAGGATTATATAAATCGGACAATGAGCATGACAGTTGTGGGATTGGTTTTGTCGCAAATATTAAAGGCGAGCCTTCTCACGATATAATTATCAGGGGTTTGGATGTTCTCAGGAACATGGATCACAGAGGAGCTGTTAATGCTGACAATTCATCAGGTGACGGAGCCGGTCTATTGATGCAGATACCTCACGAATTTATAATTGATGTATTAAAGATAAACGTCGGTGATCCGGGGAAATACGGCACGGGTTTGATCTTTCTTCCGCGAGATGAAAAGGAATCATCTCTCTGTCTTGATGTCCTTTCCCGGCATATAGAAGCTGAAGGCCTTAATATGGCAGGCTACAGGGATGTACCCGTCGACAGTACTGTTCCCGGCGAGATCGCCAGGATCAATGAGCCGGCGATAAAGCAGGTTTTTGTTAAGGCATCGCTTGAGAAGGATGTACTGGAGCGTAAATTATACCTTGTACGTAAAGTTGTTGAAAAAGAGATAAGGAACTCCAAATTGAAGAACAGGGATCAGTTTTATATACTCAGCCTTTCTGCAAAGGTAATAGTGTATAAAGGCATGCTGACCCCGGATCAGTTATGTGATTATTATACTGATTTGAAGCATGATAAGTTTAAAAGTGCAATTGCTTTGGTACATTCAAGGTTTAGTACTAACACCTTCCCGGCCTGGGATCTTGCCCAGCCTTTCCGGATCATTGCACACAACGGAGAGATCAACACTATTAAAGGTAACAGGTTATGGATGCAGGCAAGGGAAGCTTTGATGAAATCAGATGTTTTTGGAGATGACTTAAAAAAGTTGCTGCCGGTAATTGAACCAGGCAGATCTGATTCTGCGTCATTTGACAATGTACTGGAATTTCTTTATATGGCGGGTCGCACCCTGCCACATGCACTCTGTATGATGATACCCGAGTCATTTAACGAAAAGAATCCGATTCCTGAAAGTCTTAAGGCTTTTTATGAATACCATTCTACAATAATGGAGCCATGGGACGGGCCGGCGTCGATGCTGTTTTCTGACGGACGATATATAGGAGGTACACTTGATCGTAACGGACTTCGACCATCAAGGTATATTATTACAAAGAATGACCTTATAGTTATGGGCTCAGAGATTGGGGTGCAGACATTTGCCCCGGACGAAATTAAATATAAAGGAAGGCTGCGCCCGGGGAAAATACTGCTTGTAGATACCCAACTGGGGATTATAATACCTGATGAGGAGGTTAAAGACCAGTTGAGCCACCGGAACCCATATCTTATGTGGTTAAAGGAGAACAGGTTAATGATGGATGACATAAGTGTGAAACATCGTGTTCCTTCGAATATAGACAATTTTAATATTTATGCGAAAGCTTTCGGGTATACCAAAGAGGATATGTTTGAAATTATCAGATATATGAGCGAAAAGGGGACAGAGCCGATCAGTTCTATGGGTAATGATGTTCCGTTGGCGCTTTTTTCTGAGAAGCCTAAAAGGTTGTTTGATTATTTTAAGCAGATGTTTGCCCAGGTTACTAATCCCGCGATAGACCCTATCCGTGAGGGTTTGGTAATGGCTCTTGCAAATTATATTGGCAAGCTGCATTCAAATATTCTTGTGGAATCGCCTGAACACTGTAAGCTGATCAAGTTTCGGAGTCCTGTCATTACCAATACCGATCTTGGCAAAATTAAAGATCTGAAGGATGAGATGTTTTCCCATCAGGTTATACCAATGGTGTTCCCTGTTAACGGGGGGCCTGACTGTTTTGAAGAAGCTTTGAAGATAATATTGGCTGAGGCTGAAAAGGCCGTTGATAACAGAAAGAATTATATTATCCTGAGCGACAGAAAAATCAACAAAGACCAGGCGGCTATTCCATCACTTCTGGCTGTTTCAGCTGTTCATCATCATCTGATAAAAAAGCAAAAGAGAATGCAGGTCGGTATTATTGTGGAAACCGGCGAACCACGGGAAATTCACCATTTTGCAATGCTTCTCGGGTATGGTGCAAGTGTAATAAACCCCTATATGGCATTTGGTGCAATTGACTACCTTGTAAGAGGAGGTAAAACCGGACTTGAATATAAGGAGGCCAGGAAGAATTATATAAAGTCGGTAGATAAAGGACTTCTCAAGGTGATGTCAAAAATGGGAATCTCCACTCTCAGAAGTTATCACGGTGCCCGGATATTTGAAGCAGTCGGATTAGATAAAAAGCTTATCGATAAATACTTTGAAGGAACAGCCTCCAGAATCGGGGGTATTGGACTGGAAGAGATATATCAGGAAACAACAGATTGTCATAAAGCTGCATTTGACGAAAGGACTGCTGAAGAGTCTGCTGATTTCAAGACAGCAGGGATCTACTCCTGGAGGAGAGACGGGGAACATCATGCATGGAATCCTGAATCAATAGGCCTTCTTCAATGGGCTACACGCACTAATGATTATAAAAAATTTAAGGAGTTCAGTACACTGGTGGATAATCAGAACCGGAAACCTGCCTTTCTGCGGGGATGCTTCAAATTAAAATATAATCCTGTTCCTCTTGATGAAGTGGAAAAGGAAGAAGAGATAATGAAAAGATTTGTAACAGGTGCCATGTCTTACGGATCGATCAGCAAGGAGGCTCATGAAGCCCTGGCAGAAACCATGAATGCTATAGGAGGACGAAGCAATACGGGAGAGGGTGGCGAAGATTCCCTTCGTTTCGGTACAAATAAAAACAGCAGGATAAAGCAGATCGCTTCCGGGAGATTCGGGGTTACCACAAACTATATTGTCCATGCTGAGGAACTTCAGATTAAAATTGCACAGGGAGCAAAACCGGGAGAAGGGGGACAGCTACCCGGTTATAAAGTAAATCAGGTTATTGCCAAAACAAGAAATTCCATTCCGGGCATAACCCTTATATCGCCGCCTCCGCATCACGATATTTACTCAATTGAAGATCTTGCCCAGCTGATCTATGATCTTAAAATTACCAATCCGGAGGCAAAGGTATCAGTAAAACTGGTTTCAGAAGATGGTGTAGGTACCATTGCGGCAGGAGTTGCCAAATCATTTGCTGATATTATTGTGATCTCCGGAACGGAGGGAGGAACGGGGGCAAGTCCGGCCAGCTCTATCAAACATGCCGGACTTCCTGTTGAGCTGGGTATCTCTGAGACACAGCAGATACTGGTTATGAACAATCTGCGTGGCAGGGTAAAACTTCAGGTTGACGGACAAATAAAAACAGGGAAAGATATCATTACCCTTGCGTGCCTTGGAGCCGAAGAATTCGGTTTTGCGACTGCTGCCCTTATAGTTTTAGGGTGCGTGATGATGAGAAAATGTCATATGAATACCTGTCCGGTAGGAATAGCTACCCAGGATGAGGAGTTGAGAAAGAGATTCCGGGGAAAAGCAGAGTATACAATAAACTATTTCAGATTTCTGGCAAAGGAAGTAAGGGAATACCTCGCATCTGTGGGATTTTCAAAGTTTGAAGATATTGTTGGCCGGACAGATCTTCTCGAGGCCGATGCTGAAGTCTTCAACCCTAAATTAATTAATATGGATCTTTCTGCTCTTCTTAATATTCCTGCAAATTCGTCGAAGGTACCAATCCGTAATATCCATCAGAACTCATTGCCTGATAACGGGCACACTGACAGGAAATTGATAAGGGAAGCCCGTAAGGCAATCCAGGGAGCTGAGCAGGTATGGATATTTCACAAAATATGCAATGTCGACAGATCTGTCGGGGCAATGTTGTCAGGAGAAATAACAAAAAGATATGGAGACAGGGGATTGCCTGACGATACAATAAATTGTACATTTCATGGAACGGCAGGACAAAGTTTTGGCGCTTTCCTGGCAAAGGGAATAACATTCAGACTTGAAGGTGATTCAAATGATTATATCGGTAAAGGGCTCTCGGGAGGCAGGATAATTGTGGTTCCGCCTGAAGGCAGCATTTATAAACCTGAAGAGAATATCATTGCAGGTAACACCTCATTTTATGGAGCAACCAGCGGAGAGGCATACATCAGAGGTCTCGGAGGTGAGCGGTTTTGTGTCAGAAATTCAGGAGTTAATGCTGTTATTGAGGGAACCGGTGATCACTGTTGTGAATATATGACCGGAGGCCGGGTGGTTGTGTTGGGGAAAACAGGAAGAAATTTTGCTGCCGGAATGAGTGGAGGAGTAAGCTATGTTCTTAATGAAAGCGGTAATTTTGATTATTTCTGCAATAAAGGCCTGGTGGATATTCTGCCAGTCGAAGACAGGGCCGATGTGGTAGAGCTGCAAACACTTATAAATAATCATCTTCTTCATACCAGAAGTACACTGGCCTCAAAAATATTGACCAACTGGGAAGAGTACCTTCCCATGTTCGTCAAAGTGATACCATTTGAGTATAAAAAAGTTTTAGAGGAGCGGAAGATCATGGAGTTGCAGAAAAAACTGCAGATGACTGAAGATTATCCTTCCCTTCATGAATAGTCAGAATATATTTCAAGAGCAAAAAAATGATGAATTATGGGAGATCCAAGAGGTTTTATTACAGTGCAACGCAAAGAAGCAGGATACAGGCCTTCAAGGGAGAGAATATTTGATTTTGGTGAGGTTGAGCAGACATTGAATGAAAAGGACAGGAGGTTGCAGGCCTCGCGGTGTATGGACTGTGGAATACCTTTCTGCCATTGGGCTTGTCCGGTAGGAAGTGTAATTCCCGAATGGCAGGATGCCCTGTACCGCGGCAATGTTGAAGAAGCATACAATATTTTAAGGTCGACAAACAGCCTTCCTGAAATTACAGGAAGAGTCTGTCCGGCACCCTGCGAGAAGTCATGCGTCCTGTCAATCAATGAAGAACCGGTTACTATTCGTGAAAATGAATGCGCAACAGTGGAGCAGGCTTTTGAGACAGGTATCATTATACCTTCTCCGCCTAAAGTACGTTCCGGCAGAAGAGTTGCAATAATTGGTTCAGGTCCTGCCGGACTCTCTGCAGCAGATAATCTGAACAGGTCAGGGCACTACGTAACAGTTTTTGAAAAGAATGACGCCATCGGAGGCCTTTTGAGGTACGGTATACCTGACTTTAAGCTGAATAAGCGTATTATAGACCGGCGACTTGAGATGTTTATAAATGAGGGTATAGAGTTTAAAACGGGTATGGCTGTGGGAAAAGATGTTGATATCAATGAACTTCTTGCCGGGTTTGATGCAGTATTAATAGCTGCAGGTGCAGAGCATCCGAGAGACCTTAATATAGAGGGAAGAGAGCTTGACGGTGTGTATTTTGCCATGGATTTTTTGACCAGGCAGAACAGGGTGGTGGCCGGACTTGAAAAGCATGATGAAAGCTACCTTTTTGCAAAGGGTAAAAAAGTGCTTGTTATTGGCGGTGGCGACACCGGTTCTGATTGCGTGGGAACGGCAATAAGACAACAGGCGGCCTCAGTGACTCAGATTGAAATTCTGCCCAAACCGTTCGAAAAGCGGAGAGCTGATAATCCGTGGCCTTATTGGCCCGATGTATTGCGTACTTCCAGCTCTCACGAAGAAGGGTGTGAAAGAAGATGGAGCCTGGCAACAAACAGATTTACAGGAGAAAACGGCAAACTGAAACAGGCCGGGGTTGTACAGGTCGAATGGGAACGAAGAGGTAACGGGGACATGGTTATGAGAGAGATACCCGGCACTGCAGAATTTATCGATACAGAAATGGTATTGCTTGCAATGGGGTTTCTGCATCCTGTTCATGACGGATTACTTAATATAAAGGGATTGGAATTTGACAAGCGGGGAAATATAAAAACAAACAAAGACAAATATACCGGCGTTGAAAAATTGTTTGCCGCCGGCGATGCAGAAAGAGGGGCAAGCCTCGTGGTCCATGCAATTGAAGCAGGGAAACAGGCTGCTGCCGGTATAAATGCGTTTCTGAAATAAGCCGGAGCATTCAACAGAGGCTAAACCCAATCCACCTGATCAGAATATGTAAATGTTTTAATAAAGTATTAATTTTGTCTTAATCCTTTATATGCAGGATGGTAATATTTAAAACATTCAATAAAAAATCATGAGCAGGGGATTTGTTAAAGAAGGTGACCAGGAAGAAATTCCGATCGTACCGCCCAGGGCCTATTTGCCAGAAGGGGTTATAAATTATGTAACCCAGGAAGGTATGAATGAATTGCAGGAAGAAAGACAGAATCTGATTAATGAAAAAAGCAGGCTGGACAGATCCAATGAAAATGAATACCGGATAGCAGTGAATTTTATAAATGCAAAATTACAACTGTTAAATAACAGAATTGCTGAAGCAAAAATCATAGACCTTGCTGAGCAGCCACAAAATGAAATCAGATTCGGTGCAACAATAAAGTTCAAAATAGGAGGAGCCCAAAAAATACATACCTTTCAGATTGTCGGAGTCGATGAGGCAGATATCTCCAAAGGGAAAATTTCCTTTATATCTCCTATCGCAAAATTGCTGATCAATAAAAAAGCCGGTGACAAGGTCTTTTTAAAAAGGGATAAGGGAGATATTGTATATGAGATCATGGATATAACTTATATGTAATCATATTTACTTCAGGTTTAGAGCAGAGATTTTAATTATTTTTTTTTTGATCATTCTGGTACCAATCCATAAATTATAATTTGGTAACGATTAATTTTGAAACAGCTTTTAAAAAGTCGAGAAGGTTTTTATCAAAAAAATAATTCTGAATCCTTTAATAAAAAGCTTAAATATAAATAATTCTTTTGTTGGATCTCCGGAGTCTTTGTGTCCGGCAACACTTTATATACAGGTAAATTCTTTATATATGAAACGAGCATGATTGTAAAATCACATAAGAGTTGATTAAAACATGTGCGAGTTACATATGATACCTTTGAAAATAATTAATTTTAATCATATGAATAAAAGTTAATTTGTAATTTTAATTCTTGATCGAAGCAGAGTAGATTCTGAATTACGGGAGAAAAAAAGAAAGTCTCCAACTCCCGAAAACCGTTTAACTTATAAATGGAGACTTTAATTATATTTTAACAGGAAAGGCTGAGGATATAAGGCATCCTTTCCATAAATCCCCCAAATATATGAAAACAAAAATCACCAGGTTTTATTTTATCCGATCAGTTACGGTTGTGTTTATTTTTAATTTTTTATTTATTGGCTCATGTACAAAGGAGAAAACCTCTTCAGAGGTGACTCCTTTTGATTACGAACAGATTGGTATTATACATAATAATGGAATTGATTATGTTTTTAATTACGTAAAAGAAAAAACCGGATATTATGAAGCAGAATTGAAAACTCAGGAAGATCTTCTTTCTCTGGTTGAAGAAGGCACCCGGGAATTTTTAAGGAAGAATGAGATATTTGATAAGCAAGGGAGGGAAATAGCATTGGAGGAATCAAAAAAGCCGTTTGTATTTTACTCAGATTGTTTAATGGATAACTTGAAATCTGCAACAATGGAAAGTTTTTGTTCTTCAGAAGTTGAAGTTTTTCTGACAAATAACCAGATAGCGATCCTGTCAGAGATGGATGAGATCTTCAATGATAATTTTTTGGATGTACAGGGAGTTATTTCCTCTTTGGAAATTCTTGAGGAGAAAATTTTATCAGATTGTACTGAGGACGAAAAGCATGTTCTGCTATGTGCATGCTCAATAGGACGCCATTCTTTTAAATATTGGTTTGATAACCTTGATTATTGGATTGAGGAATTTAGCCCCGACAATAAGTTAAAAAAGGCTCAATTCAGTTGGGCTACAGTAGGCAAGAATGATGTTGCATATGGCATTGGCGGAGGTGTAGCCGGGGCAATTGCAGGAGGATCTGTAACACTTGGAGTTTTGGCAATTCCCGGTTGGGCAGCAGGTGCCATCGGCGGTGCAATTTCAGGATCAGTGGGCAATGCCATTCTTCAGGTTTGGTGAAAAAACAGACCTTATTCATTTCAATTTGAATGGTAGGAGAACCATCCAAATTCAGAGCAAGTATTACTTTAATTAATATTTCTGCATGTAATAAAAAAACAGTTTATGAAAAAATCCAGAATCTTAATTGCATTTATTTCCTGCTGGTTAATAAGCTCGGTTGCATTATACCTGTTAAATATTCTTTGGCCAACAACTGACGGGATGCCGGTAAAGAATCTTATGATTAATACTTTCTTTATGTCAGTAGTAATTATTGCAATTTTTTTAGCCATATGGAGTAAGAAGTGATAAAAATTAGCGTATAGATAGAGAAATGATGAGGCTTTCTGATTGAGTCAGGGTAGCTTCATCATTTTTGGTAATTAGTGGTAAAGTTTTTTAAATTTACTTTTATATTGAATTGCTGCTGCTATGTGTTATAAATTAGTTAGTTGTGATAATTTTTAAGCTGTTGGTTTTTGTCGTGATGAGTTAATCCTGACAAAAAAGTATAATTGCGGATAATGTTATACATGATCATTAATTATATTTACTTCAGGTTTAGAGCAGAGATTTTAATATTAAAAGATGAAAAAAAATTATAGCTGCCTTTTGTTTATTTTATCGTTAATTGGCATTTCCTGTTTATATGGATATCATAAAATTATTGACTATCCTCCCTATTCAATTCATCAGTGGAGACAGGCAGACGGATTAAGTGTGGCTCTTAATTATTATGAAGAGGGAATGAATTTTTTTGAGCCTAAGATTCATTTTAATTATTCTGTCGAAGGAAGGGCAGTAGGAGAGTTCCCCGTATTATATTATCTGAATGCTGCTATATGGAAAATTACCGGGCATTCCCATTTCACAGCCAGGTTATTTAACCTTCTACTGGTCTATTTAGGGCTTTTTGCTTTGTATAAAACTGTAATCGAAATGAACAACAGTCATTTCCTGGCAATGTTTATACCTCTCATTGTTTTTAGTTCACCGCTCATAGCATTTTACTCAAATAATTTCCTCGTAAATGTTCCGGCCCTGAGCCTTATGTTTATTTGTTGGTATTATTTTATAAGATACTTTAAAGACAAGAAGATAAAATATCTTGTGCTTCTTGCTTGTTTTGCAACTTTATCCATTCTGTTAAGAACGACTATGATTATCGGATTTGTTCCGGTTTTGCTTTTATTCCTGTTGGAGAAAATCAGGTATTTTAAGAAGAACATATTTGTTAATAATTTTTGGTTAGAAGGTTTATTGCTTTCATTGCCTTGTTTGTCAATTGTTTTTTGGCTTGTATTTGTTCGCAGTTACAATGCCTCAAGTGATTCAGTTTATTATCTGACAACAATACGACCTATATGGGAGTTGAGCAGAGAAGAGATAATTAAAACCTGGCATATGTTATCCGAAAATATAATGCCTTCTGTTTATCATCCGGGTATCCTCTTTCTTACGGGTATCCTGATTATGGTAATGTTGATGGTTATAAGGGAAATTAGCAGTTACATGATAGTCTTTAATATATCGATATTAATTTTGCTTTTGTTATATTTACTATTCTGGTATGCCAATCTAAACGTGCATGATTACTATTTAATTGAACTTTTTCTATTAATTCCTCCTTTATTTATAGCGTTGGCAGATTTTGTTAAAAAGCATTTGTCACTAATTTATAAGTCAGCTGAAATTAAAATTCTGGTTCTGACAATTTTGATTTTTTCTGTCGGTCACAGCACAGCTAAGACAAGACTGAAATATCATTCAACCGAGAATATTTTCATACATTTATTTCTTCCTGAAAGAGAGATTGAATTATGGGATTGGTTTCACTGGGATTATGAGACCAGGTTAAAGGCATATGAAACAATAACACCTTATTTAAGGAGTTTAGGAATAGAACGAGAAGATTTTGTTGTAAGTATTCCTGATCCGTCACCTAATATATCATTGTATTTTATGGATCAAAAGGGCTTTACTTCTTTATATCAGGATGGAAAAACTGTCAGAGAACAGCTTGATTTTTTTAATGACAGGGGGGCTGATTATTTAATTATTAACGATACAACGCTTTATCACACAGAGAATTTTAACGAATATCTCCAAACAAAAATAGGCAGATATAAGAATATTGAAATATTTAAATTGCCGTAATAATAACACTGAAAAAGATGAAAAAGATATTATCATTTCTGGCGCTGATATTAATATTAGCCGCTTGCTCAGGGAAAGAAGATGAGCAGGTGATAAGTGACACTTTCGCAGGCAATGAGGAAATTGTTCCGATGACCAGGCAGCAGTTCAAAAGTCCTGCTCCTCCGCCGGCATCTCCGGTCGAAACCAGGGAGGTTATTAAAAAGAAGATAATTAAAGACGGCAGGTTAGGAATAAAAGTACAGGATATCGGGAAGGCAAAATCCCATACAGATGAATTGGTCAAAAAATATGACGGGTATTATGCTAACGAAAATTTCAATAATTCCGATTTTGAACTTTCTTACAATCTTACAATAAGGATACCAAGTCATTTTTTTGAGAAGGTTATATCAGAGATTGAAGCCGGCGAAGGTGAAATCCAGTATAAAGCTATTGACGCAAGGGATGTAACCGACCAGTTTATTGATTTGGAAACACGGCTTGATAATAAAAAGAATTACCTTAAAAGGTATGGTGAATTACTTTCCCGGGCCAATACCGTCAGGGAAATATTAGACATTGAAGAGAAGATACGTATTTTAGAAGAGGAGATTGAGAGTACCACCGGGAGGCTCAAATATTTGAACGACCTGGTTGATTACAGCACTCTTAATCTGACAATATCTGAACAAAAGGATTTTAAGTTCAATCCTGAAGCCCGTGACAAGTTCGCAGAGAAATTAAAGCAATCATTGTCGAAAGGTTGGTATGGATTTGTTGATATTATACTTTTCGTAATTAAAATATGGCCACTCTGGATCATTGCTGCAGCTCTTTTTTATTTCCGGATCAAAATCAGGAAAAAGAACAGGAGAGTTTAAAATAATTAAAATATTATCTATTATTTTTGCCGGTGATATCTTACTTTGTCAGTTAAATGAAATGAATTGGATACTACTGATTATAGCCGGCCTCTTTGAGGCAGGGTTTGCATCTTGCCTTGGGAAAGCCAGGGGATCAACAGGACTCACTGCCACATACTGGTATGCCGGCTTTGTGATATGTGCAGCAATAAGCGGTTATTTATTAATTAAAGTAACTCAGCATCTGCCCATTGGCACTGCTTATGCAGTATGGACAGGTGTGGGGGCAACGGGAACTGTTCTTGTAGGGATCCTGGTCTTTAATGAGCCTGCCGAATTTTGGCGTCTTTTTTTTATTGTAACACTTATTTGCTCTATAATCGGACTGAAAGTTGTTTCAAACTGAGGGATAAATCAGAGGGTCAGGGGTATCCCTTCAGGTCTTTTATGTTTCCAGCGCCGGTGTGACCAGAGGTAATATTCAGGCTCCTTCCGTATTATCTCTTCCATCTTGCGGACATATGACAGGAGTATTTCATCCGGATCTGCCTCTGTAGGTTTTTCAATGAGAGTTGTGAAGTGAAATTCATATCTTCCCCTTCCTGTTTTTTTAATATGCTGGAAAATGACAGGGGCATTGGTCCTGGCTGCAATTTTTTCCGGTCCGGAGAAAAAAGGGGCTTCTCGGTTCAGAAAGATAGTCCAGAATTTTGAATTAGCTGGCGAAGTCTGATCTGCGCTTAACCATAAAGCAGAGGGAATACCTCTGTGATGAAAATCAAGCGCTGCCCTCGCTGATCTGTTAACCGGCACGCATCTGCTTCCCCATCTTTCCCTTGAATGGATTAGAAACTTTTCAAATGTTTTATTTCCCCTGACAGGATTATATATTATTAATATTTTATGGTTTGCCTTTTTTTGAATTATACTTGACCATTCCCAGTTATTGTGATGCATAGCAAGGACAATCAGACTTTTGTTCTGTTTGAAATAGCTTTCAGCTATATCCAGCCCGTGAACGTTTATTCTGCTGTTTAGCTCATAGTCGCTTATGGTATGTAGTTTAACAGTTTCCAGTATCAGGTCTGAAAAGTGCTTGTAAAATTTTTTCATTATCAGGCGGATCTCCTCAGCTGATTTTTCGGGAAAGGCATATTGCAAATTGTCAAGGATTACTTTACGGCGGTACTTTATAACCCTGCTGATAATAAAGCAGAGAAAGTCAGAGAGGAGATAAGTCAAATTGAAAGGAAGGTAAGATATTAATGTTAACACGCCTGTCAGGAGCTTATTTAACAGGTTTTCAATAAGATTGTTTTTGTTGTAATCTTCGGTTTGTGTTTTCTTTCTTTCACTCATTCGTTCTGAAGTACTTTTATATTCAGATAACAGGCTGTAATTTTTTACAATATTAGTTAAAAAATTATTTTTTCCTTTTTATATTGCGGGTTGTTTTAAAAATCAGGTTTATGAAGATAAGGTCAATAATTTTCATTTTTCTTTGGTCAACCAGCCTTTTTGCCCAACCTTATTATATTGCCCACAGAGGTGCATCTTATCTGGCGCCTGAAAATACTGTCGCCGCTGCCAGGCTTGCCTGGGAACTGGGGGCTGATGCAGTTGAGATAGATATACATCTGTCTGAAGACAACAGGGTAATGGTAATTCACGATAAAGACACAAAAAGGATATGTAAAACAAAAAATAACATGGTTGTTAAGTCTTCTTCCTCAGACTTATTGCGTGAACTTGATGCCGGAATATGGAAGGATGAAAAATTTAAAGGTGAAAAAATACCTTTTCTTTCTGAAATTATTGAAACAGTTCCGGAAGGGAAAGCTCTTGTAGTAGAGATCAAATGCGGGAGTGAGGTTATTCCCGCAATGAAAGAATGTATTGAGAGAAGCGGAAAGGTTGATCAGATAGTATTCATTAGTTTTGGATGGGAAACTATAATTGATACCAGGGCGGCATTCCCCGGAAATAAATGTTACTGGCTGAGTTCTGACAGATCAGCGATTAAGAAGAAGATAAAAGAGGCTGCTGATCATGGTCTTGCAGGTGTAAACCTTCACCACTCCGTTGTAGATAAAAAAATTGTAAGATCTGCAGCCAGAAAAGGTCTGGAAGTACTTGCATGGACTGTCGATGATCCGGCGGAAGCTGAGAGGCTGATCAGTTTGGGAGTAAATAAAATTACCACAAACCGTCCTGCATGGCTGAAAATACAGGTAGGGCAATAGTATTTTTATATCATTCCGAGCTTGAAATAAACCCAGGATTTAATAAGTATAAATACTTTTATCAGGTTTGATACCCGGTATCGTTGATTCAATAATTGCTGAGGTGATGTTTTGCATATTTTTTTCAACAGCTGGACATAGTAGTTGTAAGCAAGGAAAATGCCCAGCCTGACATCGCTGTTCAATTTGGATATTCCTGCTGAGGCTTCTGTAAAATCGTCTGAAATATTATTTTCTATTTTTCGTTTCTGTTCTACAGTGAAATTATCAAAGTCTATTCCGGGGAAATAACATCTTCCGTTATCCAGGTAATCGGAGCGTATATCCCGAAGGAAATTGATTTTTTGAAAAGCTTCTCCCAGTTTCCGTGCCGGGTATGTGAGTTTGTCAAATTCATTTGGCCGCCCTTTATAGAACACTTTCAGGCACATCAGTCCCACAACCTCTGCTGACCCATAAATATAGTCCCTGATTTCCCTTTCTGAATAGGTTTTCTTTGTCAGGTCCATCTCCATGCTTTTCAGAAAAGCAGTGATATATTCTTCATTGATGTCATAGATTTTTACAATCTTCTGAAAGCTGTGCAGTATCGGATTTGAACTAAATCCGGACATGAAAGCTTCGGCGGTATCCTTCTTAAACTTATCAAGCGTCTCTTTTTGATTGATATCACTGAAGGTATCGACTATCTCGTCTGCAAACCTCACAAACCCATATATTGCATAGATTGCAGGCCTGTACTTTTTTTTAAATAATCTTATCCCGAATGAGAAGGAGGTACTGTAGTTTCTGGCAGTTATCCTGCTACAATCAAAGGCATTAACATCATAAAGCTGCTTCATATTTTTCGATTCTTTTAACGGCTAATTTAGAGCTGATTATAACCATAGGCAATCCGGTTCCCGGTATTGTTGAGGCACCTGCATAGAAGAGGTTTTTATAAGTTTCATCAAAATTTTTGGGTCTGAATCCCCCTATTTGATTCATGTCATGTGCCAGTCCCAGGGCACTCCCTTTATGGAGGTTATACTGATCTCTCCATTCCAGTGGGGTATAAATTGTTTTAGTAATTATTTTGTTGCTTATATCCAGATTGATACGCTCACTGAAATCGCTAATAATGCTATTCACTATTTCGTCCCTGTCTTCCCAGTCAGGTTTAAATCTTAAGTCGGGTACAGGACAGACAAAAAAGAGGCTTTCACAGCCTTCGGGGGCACAATCAGGATTGGTACCCGAAAGTACATTAACATAATAGTAAGGCTTTTCTAAAGTCCCGGGATTGGTAAATACCTTGTCGGCATACTCCCTGTAATTGCTGCCAAGAAAATAATTATGGTGTTGTATATGAGGTATTTTTGTGTTAATGCCGATATAGAAAGTGAGAGTCCCCATAGTCCATTTCATCTTGTCAAGCCTCTCTTCAGAAAAGGCAGGCCGCTCTAATATTTTTCCCCTGAACCAGGCTGCATCTGCAGTTATGAGAAATATGTCCGCTTCCCATACATTCCCGTTGGCATCATGAAGTTGTTTGATTTTATTGTCTGAGTTTTTGAATCCGGTTACTTCTGTGTTATAATGGATTTTTATATTCTGTTTTTGCAACTCATTGCACAAGCCTTCAACAATTTTATACATACCGCCCTGAACATTAAAGTAGCCATTATGTATGAATTCAGTGTATGAGAGCAGTGAATAAACAGCCGGAGTGTCAAACGGAGTGCGTCCCACAAAAAATGCTACAAGTGAAAGTATTTGCCTTACTTCGTCTGAATCAAAGTATCTGCAAACCTGTTGCCAGAAATTTCGGAACAGCACAGGCAGCAGCTGTGGGGGCGCCTGCATAAGTGTAATGAAATAGTGTATAAGGGAATTATAATTTCTGCGAACAACAAGGTCAACCGTTCCGTCAAATATTTTTCTCCCGGTGTTAAGATAAGCTGTCATCTTTTTTTTAAGGTCAGGCTCCGTGTCCCGGAACTCATGTTCCAGTTTAGCCAGGTCTTTATACATTGTATAAGTCTTATCCGTTGCTGAAAAATTAACAGTGTAAAGAGGATCCAGTTCAACAAATTTAAAAGGCATACTGATGCCGGCATCTTTAATAAATTCGTCGAATTCATACGACATACTGAAGAAGCTTGGCCCTGTATCGAATGTGAAGCCTTTGGCTTTTAATTGGTTCAGCCGTCCGCCTGCCTGACTGTTTTTTTCAACAAGTTCGACATGGAAGCCTCGTGCCGACAATCTTAAAGCCGCTGCCAGTCCTGCTAAACCGGCGCCAACGATTAATACTTTTTTTTGCATATTACTGATCATTTTTTAAAGATGGCAATAGTTCGTTTTTGACCCAGATAAAACCGGGTTCTGTTTCAAGAGCCTTTTCAAAAAAATTAACAGCCTGTACTTTGTTCCCCTGCTGATTAGCAGCCTGTCCGGCCAGAACCAAAAGGTTCAGATAAGTCCAGCTGTTTTTTGTTCCCCCTTTTTGTTGTTCAATGATCTCTATGGCTTTTGTATAGTAGTTAAGAGCTTTAAACTTAGAGCCTCCAAACAGCTCAGGCATATAGTTCCAAATATTTCCCATTTCAAGGTTGGCGTGCAGATTCATACTGTCTTTTTCCAACGCCATTTGTGCATGAGTCATGCTCCTTTTGCCTAAAACAGGAGCTTTCCAGATATTAAGTCCCAGTTTGAATCCATACAGTGCTGCTTTATAAGAATGAAATTCAGAAGACTCACCTGTAACTGATTTTAAATATTCGAGGTTAGACTCTATTTTTGCGATGTAAAGCCCGGCTTCTTTAGTATTTTTATTACTCAGGCACCATGCGGCATACCCATATTGGTAGTTAATCAATTCGAGAAGATAATCAATACTGCTGTATTTTTGTAATTCCATTTCCGAAACAGCCTTCCTCCAGCTTTCCATATTACCTGAGATATATGCATTGTATATGATCTGCTGATAGTGTGTCTGGGCAGGTAATATCAAACCACTGAACATGATCACTGCAATCAGGAGATATCTCTTCCTTTCCATCTGGTTCGTTTTAATAATTTATTTTTCAATGAATGAAAAAGCATAACTCCTGTTGCCAACTGTTGAGGGATCGACAAGGTAATATTTTGCAATGCCGGCTGCAGGCTTGCCCGTGATACGAAGATAGTGATTCCGGCAATAAGTGCAACAGTGGCTAAAGCATATATTAAAGGCAGGCATAAGATTACTGCAAAAATTCCAAAACTGCCCGACAGCCAGTAAAGAAATGCAACGATATGACTGCCCCCGAAGAATTCGGTAATATTTTTTGAGAAGCCGCGTACAGCCTCTCCGGCACCCTGGTACATCCTGCACTTTATTGAATCGTTGCCCGTCATGCATTGCATTTTAAGTCCCTCTTTTTTATATAATCTTGCAGTTAAGATATCCTCTACCCGGTTATTCTTTAAAAGCAGATGTGGTTGTATATTCATGTAAGAATTTTTATCAAATAACATAAACTGGCCGTTTGCTGCTGAAAGTGATGGTTTGCTACTCTCCCTGGTAAGTATCATTGGAAGTAATGACAACAATATGATGTTCATTACCGGCACGGTAATTTTTTCACCTAAAGTTACCATTTCCTGTTTCGGGAAAATGGATAAAAGTTTCAGCCGGTATTTTTGCATTTGTGCCAGGGCGCTCTCTATAAGGCTGTTGCCTATTCTTACATCTGCATCAAGGAACAGTAAATATTCACCTGTTGCTTTTTGAGAAAGTCTGTAGCAGCCGTAGTTTTTACCAATCCATCCGTCAGGCAGTTCTTCTGAATTGATGAGCCGGAATCTCCGGTCTGACTTTGTGTAGGGTAATATCAATTCTGCCGTTCTGTCAGTTGACTGATCGTTGAAAATTATCACCTCTATATCGGTATAATCCTGTTTTGTCAGATCATTCAGTATATTCCGGATGTTATTTTCTTCATTCCGGGCAGGGATAAGTACGGACACCACCGGCTTATCCCGGATTTTCCGGATTTTCAGTGCCGGACTGAAGAGGATATTAACAGATGCTATTATAAACCTTAATGCAAAGATCAGGATGGTTATATAAGCCAGGCAGATCATGTGTGTTGATTTTTGTGTGCTGATATGTCAAGATAGCTTTTTCTGTAAAATTGGTTGTAGTCATCCTGAATTTCAGTGATGTCTTTGTTTTTACAGGCATACTCCTTAAACACGATATTCAGTTCGGGTTTAGCAGAATCAGAGTATTCAATCAGATTTGCTGCAAAAATGATCCGGATCTCATTGTTCAGGTGTTTTAACACCCATTCAATACCTTTTTGGAAGCGGAGAGGTTGCATATAGACCGGTTCAAACCGGCCCTGTGGAAAGATGGTTACCATGTTTTCTGATTTTTCGAGGAGGCTGATTGTGTATCTTAATGATTCAAAGCAACTTTTTGATCTTTTTTTTATTGAGTATCCTCCTGTGTAACTTAAATACCAATATTTTAACAATTGCTCTTCAGTCATCATTACATGGAATTTCTTATGGATTATTTTCCGGTTAAGTGTAGAAATAAAAAATCCGTCCCACCAGCTGAAATGATTTGAGATAACTAATACGGGCAGGTCATCTTTTATATAATTACCTGTAATATTGATACTTTTGAAATGCATTTTCATCAGAAAATATCCGTACCATTCAAAAAAGGGGTAAAGAAACCTGTGATGTCTGGCCTTAATCATTTCAGATCAGTTTAAAGTATGTGACTAATATTACGAAAAAAATAAACTGAGTAATCATAACATATACTGCCAGCTTGTTGGAAAATGAAAGTTTTAAAAGCCTTATCATTAATATGAATAGAAATGATAACCCGAACCAGGCGATATAATTCCTGACCGGTATTTTCCCGTCAACCCATGACCACATACCAAGGAAAGGGGCTGCCTGTTCCAGTATTAAATCGTAGATTACCATAAAAAAGGGAGGAGCAAAAAGTCTTATCGATTTTTTTGTGGTGATACTGTCTGCAATGACCTTTGTGCAATATACAAGCATCAACCAGTTTACACCTATCAGTAATGGAGTGCCAGCCATTTTGGGGCCGAGAGTATCTCCATAGTCGTATTGTCCGAAAATATATCCGGTTTTTACACCCAGTGCTTCAATTAAGAAGGAAAACACTGCAATTATTGTAAAAGTGATGATAGTTTTTGCATTAAATCCGGGTTTGTGAAACAGTATCAGTAACAGGGCGCTTACAAGCAGAGCCAATGGTATCAGGTTTCTGAACAATGCTTTAGTGGCAGGGATCATGAATCCTGCAATACCCACGGTATAAATTATGATCAGGAATGCAGCAGCCCGGAAGAATTTTAAATTTTTCAAATCAATGGTAATTTAAGTCCGTTTCAATTAAAATTATCTTTAATTTTAGATTTTTATATATGTTTCTTTTTAATATTTTCAGAATTTAAAATTATCAAAATATGCGATACCATTCATATTTATTTATTATTACGCTTATTTTTCTTTCATTTTCCGGTTGTAATAAGCCGGAATATAACTGGACTCATTTCAGAGGTTCTGATCTTAACGGTCATGCCAGGGTAAAGAGTGCACCTCTGAATTGGGATGAAAGCAGCAATATAGTCTGGAAAGTGCCTGTTAAGGGTTTGGGATGGTCTTCTCCTGTTGTTTATGGAGATCAGATATGGCTTACCTCAGCTGACAGAAACGGAAAGGAGTTTTATACTTTATGTTTCGACTTTGAAACTGGTCAGCTGCTCGATGAAAAGTTAATATTTACCAGAAACAATCCCCAGAGGATACACAGTACAAATTCCTATGCCACCCCGACTCCCTGCATTGAAAAGGGATTTGTTTATGTGCATTTTGGCACGTTCGGCACAGCATGCATAGACACACGTACATTTGAGGTGGTCTGGAAGAGGGATGACCTGCCGTGTGAGCATATGCAGGGGCCGGCATCCTCTCCTGTTATTTATAAAGAGATGCTTATTCTGCATCTTGAAGGCACTGAAGACCCATATGTTGCCTCTCTGAACAAACGTACGGGGGAGTTAATCTGGACAAGTGTCCGTCCCGCCGAAATATATGACCCCATTCAACCGGTTTACCGGAAATCTTATCAAACACCCATTATTATTGATGTAAACAGACGGAAACTAATGATCAGCAATTCGGCTTTTATGTGTTTTGCCCATGATGTATATACGGGAGAGGTAGTATGGACAGTCGAGTATGGTTATGATTCCACTGTCAGTATGCCCCTCTTCCACAACGGAATTGTATATGTAAATTCCGGATGGATATTTTTGGAGAACAAGCCGTCATTTACCCGCCAGTATGCCATTGACCCTTCAGGGGAAGGAGATGTTACAGATACACATGTAAAATGGATATATGAGGATGAGGTGCCGCAGATCCCGACGCCGGTTATTGTTGATAACCGTATGTATATGGTACATGACCGCGGTATGGTCACATGTCTGGACCTTAAAACCGGTAATCCTGTCTGGAAGGAGCAATTAAGCGGTAATTTTAATTCTTCCCCGGTATATGCAGGCGGTAATATCTATTTTATTAACGTCAGGGGTGATTGCACAATAATTGAACCGGCAGATACATTTAGATTAATTGCCGGAAACAGCATCGGAGAGACTGTAAAGGCTGTCCCGGCATTTGTAAGAGACAGGATGATACTGCGAACTGAAAAAAACCTTATTATGATCAGGTGATATTTTTGATCACTCTTTCAAGCCTTTGCTGAATTTCCTCTGCAATCTCTTTCAGGTTTTCATTGCCGGCAGACATGATCGAAACCAAAGGATTAACTGCTGCCACCTCCGTTTCACCCTCTGTGTTTTCATGGACTATAACACTGCATGGCAGAAGAACTCCTATTTCAGGTTCATAATTTACAGCCATGTAGGCATAATCAGGATTGCATGCCCCCAGAATCCTGTACTTTCTGTAATTAATGCTGAGTTTCTTTTTAAAGATATCCTGCATGTCGATATCAGATGGCAGTCCGAAACCCTCTTTTGCCAATTCTGCTTTAACAAGTTCCACCACTTCCTCAAAGCTTTTTCCGGATAAAACAGTTTTTAAATAGTATTGCATCATTTTGCTTTTAAAAATATTTTTAGAAGTTATTTATGGGTTAGGTCTAAAAAAGCGCTTCTCCCCCTTTTTAGGCAAATTTAAAAATTTATTAAATTGTTATTCAATTAATTATAAAAAACATAAGGTA
>CAZBWK010000007.1:0-58868 GCA_964495655.1 uncultured Prolixibacteraceae bacterium
TATTAAATTTTAATTTTCGCTTTTATCAACACTTTCCTATGTGGGAAACTTTAATCAATAAGAATATGATGCAAACCGGTTAAAATAGCGCAGTCCCCTGCAAATCATATTCACCGGCACCTGTTATCTCTACCTGATAAAACCTGCCTGTTTGTAATTCCCTGGCAGCTGTAACATACACCTCCCCGTCAACTTCAGGAGAATCAAATTCAGTCCGGCCAATAAATTGATCACCCTCCCGCCGGTCTATAATAACCTTATATGTATCTCCCGTTCTCTGCCTGTTTAATTCACAGGAGATTTCTTTTTGTATCTCCATTAATTCTTCAGCTCTTGATTGCTTTACCTCTTCAGGCACATCATCGTTCAGCTTCCTGCAGGCTAATGTTCCCTCCTCATGTGAATAGGTAAAAACCCCCAGTCTTTCAAACCTCGATTCTTTGATAAATTGTTTTAACTCCTCAAAATCGCTATCTGTCTCTCCCGGAAATCCTGCCATCACTGTTGTTCTTAATGCCACTCCCGGTATTCTCTCCCGGAAACGCCTGATCAATGATTCTGTCTCTGCCCTGGAAACCTTTCGGCACATTCTCTTAAGTACCCGATTTGAAATGTGTTGCAACGGTATATCAAGGTAGCGGCAAACTTTGGGATTATTCCGGATCAGATCAGCCAGATCCTCTGGTATGCCCGAAGGATATAAATAATGGAGTCTGATCCACTCCAGATCATCTATCTCCGAAATCCTTTCAACCAGATCAGTCAGTTGATTTTTACCATAAATATCCTTACCGTAAAATGACAGATCCTGGGCAATCAGCAATAACTCCCGAACACCATTGGTGACAAGATACCCGGCTTCTTCAATAAGGTTTTCTGCCGGTACAGATTTGTATCGTCCGGTCATCTGCGGAATAGCACAAAAAGCACAGGTGCGGTTACATCCTTCAGAAATCTTCAGATATGCATAATGTGATGGTGTTGTGATCATCCTTTCATAAATATATTCCGGATAAAAGGCAGCATTAAGTTCTGTGATTATTGCCTTTAAATCAAATTTACCAAAGTACCTGTCTGCTTCCGGAATCTCTTTCTCTAACTCTTTCATATATCTTTCTGACAAACAACCCATAACATAAAGCTTGCCGATCTCTCCGCGCAATTTTGCATCAGCATATTCCAGGATCATATCAATTGACTCCTGCTTAGCGTCATGAATAAAACCACAAGTATTTATAATAACAGCATCAAAATTTTTTCCGTCTGCATCATGAAACACTTCAAATTTTCCGATCCTCAACTGCCCAAGCAGAACCTCAGAATCTACAAGATTTTTGGAACACCCCATAGTTATCACATTTATGCGACATACATTACTGGCAGCATTTTTTGAAGCAGCTGCTTTTCCCTGAGCTCTTTTTCCCATATGCTTAAAATTGATGCATTAAAAATAATATTTTTATTCAACCCGCATATCTTGCAGACCTGAACAGGTTGCTTTGAAATCACCAATTACTTTCTTATTTTAGGCGCTCGAAATGAATTTATAAAACATGAAGAGTATTACAACAGCATTTTTATTAATAATATTTTTTTGTGCAAATCTGCCGGCTCAGCCCCCCTATCCCATCAGTCGCGCAGGAGAGAAACCAAAACTGGTAATAGGACTTGTAGTTGAAAATATGCGCCCCGATTATGTACTGAGATACTGGGACAAATTCGGAAATGACGGTTTCAGAAAATTATATTCAGGGGGAGCTGTCCATAACAATATAAATATGACTCAGCATATACAAAGTTATGCAACAGGAACTGCAACACTTTTCACCGGTGTTTATCCTTCAGTGCACGGGATAGTAGGAAAGTCATGGTATGACAGGTTCAGAAGCAAAGAGGCAGACTGCACGGAAGATGACTATTACTTCACTGTGGGGGCGGATACTGAATGGGGCAATGCATCGGCCAGAAAGCTCCTTTCAAGTACAATTACCGACAACCTGAAAGTATTCACCAGAGGTAAGTCGCTGGTTTTTAGTGCAGCTATGAACAGAGAAACAGCAATTTTCGCAGCAGGGCATTCTGCTGACGGAGCCTACTGGTTAGACCATGAGTCAGGTAAAATGATTTCAAGCTCATTCTATGTAAATACCTTCCCCGAATGGGTGATGAGATTTAACAATGAGAATTATCCTGAAATGTACAGCGCCCGTAACTGGGTAACACTCCTCCCGGAAACTGAATATACAGAAAGCGTTGCTGACAACTACCTCTTTGAAAAAGGATATTTTGGCAAATACAATACTTACCCTCATAAATTAGGACAATATACCCGGTTGTCAGAAAACTTAAATCCTCTGAAGACAACGCCGTATGCTAATCTGATAATAAAAGACTTTGCAATTCGTCTGCTGGAAAATGAGCCGGTTGGCGAAGATGATATAACCGACTTCATTACAATTGCTTTTTCATCAATGGATTATGAAAACGGCTCATTCGGTCCGGTATCCTTAGAGATGCAGGACACCTACCTTTATATGGACAAATATATTGGAGAATTGATCACATTTATTGAAAACAAATTTGGAAAGGACAATGTACTGATTTTTCTTACTGCGAATACATCTGCATCTTATCCTGTTGATTATCTGAAGGAAGAATTTAATCTTCCGGTTGATAATTTTTCACCGGAAAATGCTATAGCTTTGTTAACCTCATATTTGAATATAACATACGGACAGGATAAATGGATAAAATATTATGATGAAACACAGATCTACCTGGATCATGATCTGATTAAAAAGAGAAATGTCAGACTTGATGATATCAGAAATGAGACCTCGAACTTCATCAATCAGTTTGAAGGTATTCAGTTGTCTATGACTGAAGATCAGATAGGCCGGGGGAATGGTTCTTCCGGACTGCTGTCTGTATTGTTCAGGTCGTATTTCAAAAACCGTTCAGGGGATATTTTATTTATGCTTAAAGAAGGATGGCAACCCTCATATAAATTTAAAAAAATAAATTATACAGAACAATCACATATACCACTGGTTTTTTACGGATCATCAATACTACCTCAAATAATAAATGAAAAGAATGATGTAATAGATATTTTGCCTACATTATGCGATATTATACAAATTCCTTATCCTGATAAATGCCAGGGAAGTTCAATTAATTTAAAAAAATAACCTGCTATTTTTCAACGGCATTTGAGACCTTCACTTTTGTTTTAATGCTGTCTCCTTTTTTTTGAGAATCATTTTCCACAACAATTTTTCTGCCTGGGAAAGGTTCGGAATTAAGAGCAGGGGAAATTATGGTATCTTTTTTTAACTCAAAAGCTGTGGAAAAAGTTTCAAAACCCGGTCTGGAGATTATCAGCTTTGCCTTTCCCGGATTTAATAACAATCGGTAATAACCATTATTATTGGAAATGGTACCTATACCGGTAACATTTTCAAATACCGAAGCATTTTCTATTCCTCTTTCTGTAACTGAACTTGTAATGTATCCTGAAACAGAAAAAAATTGTGCTTTGCTGAAATTGGGAATTATGAATAATAAAAAAAATGAAAAAACGTAAAGTATTGTTTTCATAGCTTAACTGAAATTTCTTTTAAATACATGGCTTTACTATAATAGACGCATAAAGGTATAAAAAGGTTGCCCGGATTTAGAGAATACTATTCAATCCTTAATATTAAAAGAAATTTTTCATTATTTATATTTAGTCTGATTTACAATACGAAAACCATGTTTAAGAACAGGCCCGTTACACTATAATATCTTCGGTTATTAAGATTCAACTGTTTATTTTTACGGTCGATTTTTTTTACCATTAAAAAATTTAAATTATATCTATGGATTCTATACAATCATTAATTAAGGAACTGGCCGACGAATATGGGAGGAACAGGGAAAGCCTGCTACCGGTAATGCAAGGGTTGGTCAAGCGTGAGAAATACCTGTCTGAATACTCAATGGTTGAAATTGCCCGCGAAATGGATATTCCGGCAGCTGAAGTTTTTGGCACTGCCACCTTCTACTCATTTCTGGAAACCAAACCGGCCGGCAAGTATATCATCAGGGTTTGTAAAACCATAACCTGCGCTATGAAGGGTAAGAATCAGCTGCTTTTTGCCATTCAGGATATGCTTAAAATCAATGTTGGGGAAACTACTGCCGACAAAAGGTTCACACTTCTGGAGACCAACTGCCTGGGATGGTGCCACAAAGCTCCTGCAATACTCATAAATGATGAGGTATATACCGAAGTTACTCCGGAAAAAATCAGGGAGATATTAACAGGTTACATGAAAGAAAATATTTAAAACTGGAAGCTATGGCATACTCATATCAATTAAAAAGGGTAGATTTTATTTTCAAGAATGAAAATGAATGGGAACAGGTGCTTTCCACTACCATTAAAAAGAAACCTGAAGAAATTATTAACGAACTTATCAGTTCTGAATTAAAAGGCCGTGGCGGAGCAGGTTTTCCGACAGGTCTTAAGTGGAAATTGACATCCGAATCAAAAGCTCCGGCAAAATATGTTATTTGCAATGCAGATGAAGGAGAGCCCGGTACCTTCAAAGACCGCGAAATTCTTTCCAAAGTTCCTTACAAAGTGCTTACGGCAATGGCAGTTTGCGGTTATGTTACCGGCAGTAAGGAGGGATTCATATACCTGCGGGGTGAATATAAATTCCTGCAGGATGAACTGGAGAAAGCAATAAAAGAATTCCAGTATTACTGTAAAGAGATCAACCTCGATTTCAGCGTTAAAATTTTTATGGGCAGCGGCGCCTATATCTGCGGCGAAGAAACAGCCCTTATGGAATCGATGGAGGGAAGACGCGGAGAACCCAGGAATAAACCCCCTTTCCCGACACAAGCGGGCTATATGAACATGCCTACCGTTGTAAATAATGTTGAAACACTGGTTCATACATTTACAATATTTAAATATGGCGCTAAAAAATTCTATGACCTGGGAGTCCAGTATTCAAGAGGAACAAAGCTCTTTTCAGTATCCGGTGATACGCCCAAACCCGGAATATATGAGCTTGAACTAGGTATGAGCCTTCAGGATTTTGTTTATGAATTCGGAGACGGCGATACCAAAGCTGTTCAGGTAGGCGGAGCTTCAGGATTCCTGGTACCACGTAAAAAATTTAGTGATACTGCCATCGGATATGAAGGTAAACTTGTGGGGATATCACTTCCTACAGGAGGCTCTATGATGCTCTTCAACAGTTCAAGGTCAATGTTCAATGTGCTGGACAATTATCTGGAATTCTTCCGTGAAGAATCTTGCGGACAGTGTACTCCCTGCAGGGTAGGTTGTCAACAACTGTTACTTGGTATAAAAGCTGTGAAGGCAGGGAAAAAACCGGCAGCATATCTTGATAAACTGTTAAAACTTACAGAAACGATGCAGTTAACCGCTAAATGCGGACTGGGACAGTCTGTTGCTAACTCCTTCTCCTCGATTGTCGAGAATTTCCGTGAAGAGATGATCTATTAATCATATAAAACTGATACAATGGCTAAAAAAATAAATATTACTATAAATGGAATGCCTGTGGCCGTAGAAAAAGGCAAAACAATTCTGGAAGCTGCCGAATTGGAGGGCATAAAGATCCCTACACTGTGCTATCATAAAGACCTTTGCGTTGCAGGTAACTGTCGCGTTTGTGTTGTTGAAGTTGTAGGACAGAAAAGACTTTCTGCTTCATGTGCAACTCCTTGTGAAGAAGGTATGGAAATCCTTACTAACAGCCTGAAGGTTAGAAATTCCAGAAAACATATAATTGAGCTGCTTCTTTCCGAGCATAATGCGGATTGTACAAAATGTTACAGAAACGGAAATTGCGAATTGCAGGTACTGGCATCGGAATATAAAATCATGACTCAGGATTTTATAGAACTGACTCCGCTGAAAAATTATACAATAGATATGTTCTCGCCGTCAATCATGAAAGATGACAGTAAATGTATCCGTTGCCAGCGTTGTGTAAGAACCTGTGCTGAACTGCAGGGAGTAAATGCATTGACAGTGGCTTACAAAGGAGATATGATGAAAATTTCCACATTCTTCGAAAAATCCATGAATGATGTTGTTTGTACAAACTGCGGTCAATGCATTAACCACTGTCCGACAGGTGCCCTTGTCGAGAAAAACTATATCGAAGAGGTGTGGGAAGCAATTGCAGATACATCTAAACATGTGGTCGTACAAACCGCACCTGCCGTACGTGTGGGAATCGGCGAAGAGCTAGGGCATAAACCGGGAGAGGCACTTACCGGTAAAATGGTTGCCGCATTAAAAAGATTAGGGTTTGATTCAGTGCTCGACACCGATTTTACTGCCGACCTTACAATTATAGAAGAGGGAACAGAACTTCTTACCCGTCTGAAAAAAGCCCTGGTCGACAAAGATGAAAATGTGAAGCTACCAATGGCTACATCATGCTCACCCGGCTGGATAAAATATATAGAACACCTCTATCCCGAATATCTGGAAAACCTCTCTACCTGTAAATCACCCCAGCAAATGTTCGGTGCACTGGCTAAAACATATTATGCTAAAGCCAGAAAATTAGATCCTGAAAAAATAGTATCTGTTTCAATTATGCCATGTACTGCAAAAAAATATGAGGCCTACCGTCCTGAAATGCACGACAGCGGATACAGGGATGTGGATTATGTCTTAACTACCCGCGAAATGGCTATTATGATCAAGCAGGCAGGACTCGACTTCGATAAGCTTCCTGAAACAAAATATGACAGGCTGATGGGTGAGTCAACTGGTGCAGGAGTTATTTTCGGAGCAACAGGAGGTGTTATGGAAGCTGCTCTCAGAACCGCATACGAATTGGTTACCGGACGCGAGGTGCCATTCGAAAATCTCAATATTACTCCGGTAAGAGGTATGGAAGGAGTAAGAAAAGCTTCAATAAAAATCGAAAATCCTTTGAAAGAGTGGTCTTTCCTCGATGGTGTGGAACTAAAATGCGCTGTGGCACACGGACTTGTTAATGCCAAAAAGGTTATGGATGCTGTAAAAGCAGGAGATGCCGATTTCCATTTTGTTGAGATCATGGCCTGTCCGGGAGGATGCCTGGGAGGTGGCGGTCAGCCAATTCCTACAAATCCGGAGATCAGACAAAAACGCGCCGAGGCTATTTATGCCGAAGATGCCGGACTGCCAATCAGGAAATCACATGATAATCCGGAGGTACAAAAACTATATGATGACTTCCTGAAAGAACCTCTTGGAAAACTTTCACATCACCTGCTGCATACTACTTACACTAAACGTGAAAGATTTTAATTAAAATATATTGGTAATCTTAAAATCCCGGGATAAATGTATTACCCCGGGATTTTTTTGCAAATCATTTATTGAATATCCACAATAAATTAAAATATTAATAACTAAATTTTTATCCCAAAAATACACATTTGTCCCAAAATGGCAAAAAATAACATATTGTTCGGACATTGCCATACACTGATAATCAACAACATAATAATTTTGGTTTATTTTTTGTTAACTATAACAATATAAATGTGAGAAAAAAAATTTGGGAAGATAAGTTATTAATATATTACTTTAAAGTAATATAACTATTTGGTTTTAAAAAGGGCTTTAAGGGGATCCTAAATAAGGGATTCCCTTTTTTTATATAATATTTTTTCCTATTTTTTCCAATTTTATCAGAATTCTCAATTTTTTAATTAGTTAATTTTTAAATTGCTTATTTGTAATAAATTATAAAATTTTCAGCTGATGCAACAACTTTTACTAATTCTATTCTTCTGGTTACCCGTATCACTCTATTCCCAGGAACTTAACATTATATCTTTCAATATCAGACTAAATACCAGTCATGACGGAATAAATGCATGGCCTCACAGGTCGGAGATGGCTTCAGGCCTTCTCCGGTTTCATGATGCTGATATTTTCGGACTGCAGGAAGCTCTTTACGAACAAATCGTGGATCTGGAAAATGATCTGAAAGATTTTGAATGGATCGGAGTTGGACGGGATGACGGTCAGAAGGGGGGTGAATTTTGTCCTGTTTTCTATAAACCCGGCAAATTTATTCTGCTTGAACATGGTAATTTCTGGTTGTCGGGAACACCTGAAAAACCGGGATTGGGATGGGATGCTGCCTGTAACAGACTGGTTACCTGGGGCCGGTTTCAGTCGAAAGTTACCGGTAAACAATTTTTAGTATTGAATACTCATTTTGACCATAGAGGAATGGAAGCAAGGAAAAATTCTGCCTTCTTAATCAGAGAAAAGATTGAAGAGATGACCTACAATAAAAACCTGCCGGTAATTCTAACAGGTGATTTCAATCTTACACCTGACGAGGAACCTGTTTCAGTGATAAAAAAGGTTCTCAGAGACAGCAGGGATATTTCTGTTGAACCTCCTTACGGACCAGAGGGTACTTACAACGGCTTTAAAATCGACGCAGATCTTGACAGGCGAATTGATTATATCTTTGTAAGCGGACAAATAAAAATTCTTAAATATGCAGCACTTACAGATATGAAAAATAAGAGGTTCCCCTCTGACCATCTGCCTGTTTTTGTGAAATTACGAATCAACTGACTAATGCTCTCTTAATGTTAAATTCATATTGAAAATTTCCTGCCAAATTCAAATATATTCATGAGATAATTTAGTGATATTTGTAATCAATGCATAATAAATTCAAACTTAAAAAAAATCAAATGTTTAAAATTCAGACGTTAAATAAAATTGATCCTGACGGTCTAAGCTTATTCCCGTTAGATAAATATGAAATTGCCAGCGAAATTCCCAATCCAGATGCAATAGTATTAAGAAGTTTTAAAATGCACGATATGGAACTTCCTGCATCTTTAAAAGCAGTTGCACGCGCAGGCGCCGGTGTTAATAACATTCCGATAAGTAAATGTACCGAAAAGGGAGTAGTTGTATTTAATACACCCGGTGCAAATGCGAACGGAGTTAAAGAGCTGGTAATTGCAGGTTTGCTTCTTTCATCAAGAGATATAACAGATGCCGTACTATGGGCTAAAAGCCTTGCCGGTAAGGGAGAAGAAGTACCTGCCCTTGTGGAACAGGGAAAAACAAAATTTGCAGGACAGGAAATTCAGGGTAAAACACTTGCTGTCATTGGACTGGGAGCTATTGGAGTATTAGTGGCTAATGCAGCAAATGCACTGGGAATGAAAGTTATAGGATATGACCCCTATATGTCGGTTAAACAAGCATTAAAACTCAGCAACCAGGTCAAATGGGTCGAAGGAATTCAGGCAATATTGGGCCAGGCCGATTATGTTACCCTGAACATACCATTAACAGCAGAAACAAAGGGTTATATAAATAAAGAAAAATTCGGAATGATGAAAAAAGGTGTACGCCTGTTGAACTTTGCAAGAGGCGGACTGGTAAACATATCCGACTTAAAAGATGCAATTGCTGATGGAAAGGTGGCCAGGTATGTAACTGATTTCCCCGATGATGCAACTCTCCAAATACCAAATGTAATTGCTATTCCACACCTCGGGGCTTCAACAAAAGAATCTGAAACAAATTGTGCCATAATGGCGGTTAACCAAGTAAGAGAATTCCTCGAGGAAGGAGCAATCAAAAATTCAGTGAACTTTCCTGAAGCATCAATGGACAGGAATGGCGGAACAAGGATACTGATTGCCAACAAAAATATTCCTAATATGGTTAGCCAGATATCAAATATTCTGGCTTCAGAGAACCTGAATATTGATAATATGCTCAACAAAAAATTTAATGATATTGCTTATAATATCATTGATCTTACCCAAAACAATATTGATGAAAATGTTAAAACAAAACTGGAATCAATTGAGGGAGTATTCATGGTGCGTCTTATTCAGGAATAAAATATTAGTTATAAAAGAGGAGGCCTGAGGTTTCCTCTTTTTTATTATTTTTGAACAAATCTTTAAGGATCAGTAAATTTATATAATATAAGTAATATGAAACGAGCATGATTGGAAAATCACATAAGAGAATGATCAAAACATATGCGAGTTCCATATGATACCTTTAAAAATCATTAATTTTAATCATATGAAACGAGCATGTAAAATATTTACACCTAAGGTGATGATTAAAATACATGTGAGTTCCATATGATACCTTTTAAAAATCATTAATTTTAATCATATGAATAAACGAATTGAGAACAAAGCAGCAGATAATATCAGAATCTTGTCTGCAGCAATGGTAGAGAAGGCCAAATCAGGCCACCCCGGCGGTGCAATGGGAGGTGCTGATTTCATAAATATACTCTATTCTGAATTTCTAAACTACGACCCGTCAGATATGACCTGGATAAACCGTGACAGATTCTTTCTCGATCCAGGTCATATGTCACCTATGATGTACTCAGTTCTTGCCCTGAACGGATTTTACAGCATGGATGACCTGAAGAATTTCAGACAGTGGGGAAGCGTAACGCCAGGTCATCCCGAGATCGATGTTAAGAGAGGGATTGAGAATACATCCGGTCCTCTGGGACAAGGCCATACAATGGCTGTGGGAGCTGCAATTGCCGAACGCTTTCTGGTTGCACGGTTCGGAGAATGGATGTCGCATAAAACTTATGCATTTATTTCAGACGGAGGCATTCAGGAAGAGATTTCGCAGGGTGCCGGCCGGATTGCAGGCTTTCTGGGATTAAAAAACCTGATCATGTTCTATGATTCAAATGATATACAGTTATCTACCGAAACTAAAGAAGTAACTAAGGAAGATACAGCACAAAAATACAGCGCATGGGGATGGAACATACTGGAAATCAACGGTAATGATCCGGATCAGATAAGAGATGCACTAAAAAAGGCTAATGCAGAAACCGAAAGGCCTACCCTCATAATCGGAAAAACTATTATGGGTAAAGGTGCACTCAATGAAGAGGGAGATTCATTCGAGCGTAAAACTTCTACTCACGGTATGCCTCTCTCAGGTGCAGGAGCTTCATTCAAAAAGACCATAGAAAACCTGGGAGGAGATCCGGATGATCCCTTCAGGATATTTGAAGATGTAAAAGATTTGTATGAGACAAGAAGAAAAGATCTGATAAAAGCTGCCGGAGAGAGGAAGGAACTACAAACAATATGGGAAACCGATAATCCCAGACTGGCAGAAAAACTCCATGAATTTTACTCAGAAGAGATTCCCGGCTTCGATTTCTCAACAGTGGTACAAAAAGAAAATATAGCCACCAGAGGAGCCTCAGGAAATGTTTTGGCAGCAATGGCCGGCAAAATTGAAAATCTTATAGTTGCATCGGCTGACCTGTCCAATTCGGACAAAACAGACTCTTTCCTTAAAAAATCAAAAGCATTCACGAAGGGTGATTTCAGTGGTTCATTCCTTCAGGCTGGTGTATGTGAACTGACAATGGCATGCATGGCAAACGGAATGGCTGCACACGGAGGAGTAATACCGGTATGTGGAACATTCTTTGTCTTCTCAGATTACATGAAGCCTGCAGTGCGGCTTGCTGCACTGATGGAACTTCCTGTAAAATATGTATGGACACATGATGCCTTCCGTGTAGGAGAAGACGGTCCCACTCACCAGCCTGTTGAACAGGAAGCACAGATACGTCTTATGGAAAAGTTGAAAAACCATAGTGGTAAAAACAGCATACTGGTAATAAGACCTGCAGATGCTCAGGAAACAACAGTTGCATGGAAAATGGCTGTTGAAAATAATTCAACTCCAACAGCCCTGATACTCTCACGGCAAAATATAACAAACCTGCCTGTTGAAGGTAATCCATACGAATCTGCCCTGCAGTCAGAAAAAGGAGCTTATGTGGTTATTAAACCTGAAGCAAAACCTGATGTAGTATTGGTTGCCAGTGGTTCGGAAGTAGCCACACTTGTTGAAAGTGCAAAATTATTGTCCGAAAAGGATAATCTTAACGTTCAGGTAGTTTCAGCACCTTCAGAAGGAATATTCAGGAATCAGCCGGCAGAATACCAGGAAAGTGTATTGCCGGCAGGAATACCACGTTTTGGGCTTACAGCAGGACTTCCTGTTACACTGGCCGGATTGGTTGGTGAAAATGGCAGGATCTGGGGAATGGAAACTTTTGGTTTTTCAGCACCTTATAAGGTCCTTGACGAAAAACTGGGATTCAATTCAGAAAATGTATATAATCAGGTAAAAATGATGCTTTCATAAGCATCATTTTTACTCTGCCAAAGAATTCAACAACCTCGACGCACCTAAAAAAGCGTAACCATAGCCAAATGACATTGAATTATTTGGTAACTGTTTTTTTCTCTCTCACCTTGCCTCTGTTATTGGGTCACCCTGAAAAAGTATAGTATTTCCGGTCTGAAAAAAAGAGTATTGCTCATCAACACTCTTTTCGTCCTTTCTGATACAGGACGCAACAATAGCAGGAATGTTTATAAATGCAGCCGCACCTATAGCAGAACTGTGAAAAAAATTTCGTATAGAAAGATCCACTTAGAAAATTTTCAGATCAATTTACAATCTCAAGAAGTTCAACTTCAAATATCAGTGTGGAATTAGGCCCTATGTCAGCTCCTGCACCGCGCTCACCGTAAGCCAGATTTGAAGGCAGATAAATCTTCCATTTTGAACCGACAGACATGAGCTGTAACGCTTCAGTCCAACCCGGAATAACCTGATTGACACCAAAAACAACAGGCTCCCCGCGATCAATAGAACTATCAAAAACAGTACCGTCAATCAAGGTTCCGTGATAATGTACCCTGACCTGATCTGTTGCATCAGGCTTATCTCCACTACCCTGCTTGAGAACCTCATATTGCAATCCGCTTTCTGTTACTGATATTCCGTTACGACTTTTATTCTGCTCAAGAAATGCATTTCCCGATTCAAGATTAGCCTGTCCTTCTTTTTCACCTGCTGCTTCAAAATAGGATCTCAGAATCTGATCTGCCTCTTCCATTGTGATAACACCTCCCTCTTCCAAAGTCGACAAACGAAATCCTTCAGCCATTGCTTCAAGATTAATATCTTCTCCGCCGGGTGCATTTTGGATCTGTTCTTTATTATTATTCCCGACCAGAATTCCGATAGCATAACCTACTGAATCAGCAGCAGTTTCCAATTTTACATTGCTCCCTGTTTTCTTTTGTTGACAACTCATTCCGGCAATCATAAATAATATTGCCGATAAAAAATAAAAACTTTTTTTCATATGATTAAAATTAATTATTTTCAAAGGTATCATATGGAACTAGCAATTTTAATCATCACCTTGGGTGTAAATATTTTAGATGCTCGTTTCATAATAATAATATTAAACAATTTTCTGATTTTGGTTGGCGAAGATAACTTAAATTTTTGGCAATTAACTAATTGAAACTCCTTTTTATTCCTCTTAACATCTCTTTTTTTCCAGGAGGACCTTTAACGCGTTCCATCGTAAATCCAACACCGGCCAACCGCCTCCGCACCTCTCCTTTTGCGCTGTAGGTAACAAGTATACCTTCGGGCATTGTCATCTCAAAGATCTTTCTGAAGATTGTCTCCGACCAAATTTCCGGTTGTTTGTCAGGGCCAAAAGCATCATAATAGATGATATTAAAAGCTTCCTTTAATCGCCAGTCTGCCTTCGTAATATCAGCATAAATTTTCTGCAATTTAAAATATTCAGACACCGATGTTTCCTCTTCCCATCCAATTGCATGAATGGCTGAAAAGAGACTTTTGGCTCTCCCTGGTAATATTTCATCATAGTTCAATTGCTTGATTATTTCGGGGGGCAGCAAATTGTTATCTAATGTCCGATAAGTAGTGTCTCTTTTCAGTTTTTCAGCCTGCAGCGCGGTTAAAAGACAGTTTAAACCTGTTCCAAATCCAACTTCCAGAACAACAGGAGTCAAACTGCCGCTAAACAGATATCCATGCTCAATATATACATGCATCGACTCGGTCACAGCCCCGTTCAACGAATGATACTGTTCTTTGATCCGGGGCATGTAAAGGGTATGGGAACCATCAGCTGTTGTTTTTAATTGGTAATCTGCCATAAATAATTACTGTTGTAATTGGAAATAAAAGTAAAATTATAATTTTACGCCACAAAATTTTCATGCTATGCTTTTAAAGCTTTATAATGAAAATCCTAATCCCCGCGATATCCGGAACATCGTCGATCTCTTGCATGATGGTGGTATAATTATTTATCCAACTGATACTGTATATGGTTTGGGTTGCGACATTACCAATTCAAAAGCAGTTGAAAAAGTGGCACGTTTTAAAGGCATAAAAATTGAAAAAGCCAATTTTTCATTTATCTGCAGTGATCTTAGTCACCTGTCAGATTATACTAAACCTATTTCCAACACTATCTTTAAGTTGATGAAGAAAAATTTGCCCGGTCCGTTTACATTTATTCTCGAAGCGAACAATAATGTTCCCAAATATTTTAAAGGTAAAAAAAAGACTGTAGGCATAAGAATTCCCGATAATAATATTATTCGCGAAATTGTCTCTGAGCTTGGCAATCCCATTCTCTCAACATCAATAAGGGATGAGGATGAAATTCTCGAATATACAACTGATCCTGAATTGATATTTGAGAAATACAAAGATATCGCAGACATAGTTATAGATGGCGGATACGGAGAACTGGTCCCTTCGACAGTTGTAGACTGTACCGGTGCCGTTATTGAAATAATAAGACAGGGAAAAGGTATACTTGATGAGTAAAATTCATTACCTTCTCCAGAATGAGGGAGATAAAAGTACCAGAACAGTAAATAACTCCAGACGTCCCAGAAGCATTAAAAAAGAGAGAAACCATTTACCTGCCGGTTTAAGATGAAGATAATTTTCAGCAGGTCCTACGTTCCCGAGACCGGGACCTATATTGCCGAGGCTGGAGGCGACAGCACCCATAGATGATTCAAGGTCAGGTTCCATAATTGTAAATATGACTACACTGGTGAAAAAAATGATCAAATAGAACATAAAAAATGCCAGTACATTTGTAACGATCTTAGAATCAACTGAGTGCCTGTTGAATTTTACAGGAATGACTGCCTGGGGATGTACCATTCTGCGCAATTCATAATAACTGTTCTTAAGCAACAATACGATACGCATAATTTTTATGCTCCCTCCTGTTGAGCCGGCAGACCCTCCAAAAAAGAACAATACAAAGATAAGGATAGTCAGGATTGGCATCCAGGCCAGATAATCATCTGTCGCAAAGCCGGTAGTAGTAATTATTGAAACCACCTGGAAAAGTGAGTCCCTGAAAGCTTGTTCACCTTCTCTGTTTGTTGAAAATAACAAACCGCAAAATATAACTAATGTAAAGCTTGTCACAAACAGACTGTAATATCTAAACTCTTCATCCTTAAAAACTGCTTTCAGCTTACCTGTGAATGCTAAATAAGGCAAAGTGAAGTTAGTGCCCGCTAAAAACATAAAAACAATAACTACATACTGAATGAAAGGGGAAGACCAGTGAGCTATGCTCTCCTGCTTTGTAGAGAACCCACCTGTAGCCATTGTTGTAAATGAATGACATACAGCATCGAATAGTGACATTCCTCCAAGCCACAATAATAATGTTTCTGTTATGGTAAATCCCAGGTAAATTATCCAGAGTGCACGTGCTGTCTGCCTGATACGGGGGCTAAGCTTATAAGGTGTCGGCCCCGGAACTTCAGCCATAAACAGCTGCATACCGCCAATTCCAAAAACAGGAAGCACGGCAAGCGAAAGAACAATAATTCCCATTCCCCCCAGCCATTGGGTTATACTCCTCCAAAACAATATCCCGTGTGGTAAAACTTCAATATCTGAAAGCACTGTAGAGCCTGTAGTGGTAAAACCTGAAATAGTTTCAAAAAAAGCATTTGTAAAATTGGGAATAGCCCCACTGATAATATATGGCATGCTTCCTGCAAAAGAAAACAGAATCCAGACAGACGAAACGATAATATACCCCTCCCTTCTGCCTATATCTTTCTCTGCCCCTGAGGTCACTAAAACCAAAACAGCGCCTGTAAAAATACTTATACCTGCAGATATCAGAAAAGCATTTTTGTCGTAACCGTTATAGATCAGCGCTATCCCTAATGCCAACAGCATGGCAATCCCCTCAACAATAAGTAAAAACCCTAATACCCTGAAAATAATTTTTACATTCATTCCATTGGCAATTCTGATCTATTGGAAAAACTTTTCTAATTTTTTAATGCCTGAAGGAAGAGTGAATACAACCACTTTATCACCTTCCCTGATCCATGTATCACCATCAGCGACATAACCGTCGTTTCCCCGGATTATCCCCCCTATCTTAGCTTCCGCGGGAAATCCCAGTTCCTTCAAAGGCTTTTGTGTTATTTTAGTGTTTGCCCTGGCAATAAACTCAAACACTTCGGCATCTGAGGCAGTAAGGCACTTTACCTTCGATATTGCGGCATTTAATGTAAACCTGTAGATATAGCTGGCAGCAATCAGTTTTTTATTTACAATGCTGCCAATGTTCATACTCTCTGATAATCCCATAAAAGCAAGATTCTCCACTTCCGCAACTGTCCTTCTTACACCCAGGGTTTTAGCCAGGTGACATCCTAAAATATTTGTTTCCGAATTGCCGGTAGTAGCTACAATTGCATCCATCTTTTCAAGTCCTTCATCTTTTAATAATTTCAGATTGCGGCAATCCCCGTTAATTACCAGGACATTTTTGAATTTGTCAGCGATCTGCTCACATTTTTCAAGCTTCTCTTCAATGACCTTAATATTGAACTGATCACCCATTTTTTCAATTGACCTCTGAGCAATCCGGCTGCCACCGAGGAACATAATATTCTTCACTTCAAAGGTCTTTTTCGCAGTTAATTCAAATACACGCTGCTGCTCACCGCGGGTAGTTATAAAAAACACTATGTCGCCGTCTTTTATGCAGTCTGAACCATTTGGAATAATTGTCCTCCCCTCTCTGTTAATCGCAACTACCAGTATATGTTCATTTTCTTTCGCAAGTAGTTCAAATTTTTTTTCCAGAATAGGGGCATTGTCTCTGACTTTTATGCCTAATAAAATTAATTTGCCGTTAGAAAATTCAATCATCTGGCGAGTACCTGTCTGTTTTACAGAGGCCACAATTTCTTTAGCAGCAAGACTTTCCGGATAGATCAGTTCATTGATGCCCATATTGTTGAGCTTCTCCTTATACCGTGGAACCAGATATTCTGAATTGTTTATACGTGCAATCGTACGTGATACTCCCAAATAAGATGCCATAGCACAAGCCAGAACATTTCTTTCTTCGAAAGGAGTAACAGCTATAAAGAGGTTGGCCGCCGACAGCCCTGTTTGTTTTAAGTCCTGAAAAGAATGAGCAGAACCTGTAACAGTCATTAGATCTACCTCCCCGCTTATAACTGCCAATTTTTCCGGTGAATCGTCCATCAGAACGATATCGTGATCCTCATTACTCAGCATTCGTGCCAGATGTGTTCCAACTTCTCCCGCACCTGCAATAACAACTTTCATTTTAACAACAGCCTTTTATTATATTTTTTACAAATTAATATATTACTAACCGATTTCCCAGATATACCTGTTGTTTTTCATCACAAAGTTAAGTCATTTAATATTGACTGTATGTATTTTTACCATTTTTCCCTGTAAGCTCCTCTGTCCTCAAGATGATGAATTTGGATATTCTCAGGTAAATTCTCTTTTATACGCATTTTGGTTACTAATGTAACACTACTTTTTGATGAAATTAACTGTAAAGGACACTTTTTCAGGGGGCTTATAATTATGTCTGGGAGCATATTCCCGGGTAAGGATAAAGTTTTATTGAGAAAACAGATAATTCGTCCCTCAAAACTCAGTGTATTGTTAATCATGCAAATGTGGTCATCTTTATATTTTTGATCTGCAGTGAGCAATAAAGGTTTCTCAAGTTTCAGTTTCATTGCTGTTCGCATAGCCATCTCATAAGAGTATCCGGTCAATTCAATTTTTCCGGATGATATAATATAATTCTGATTGCCAGTAATAAGATGTACAACAATATCCTCTCTTTGATTATAAACAATGATCTCTCTCCTGTTAAGCCGGGCAGCTTTCATTGCCAACGATATGGCAACGATCATAAATAATGAGAATAAAACAGCTTTTACATAAAAAGCTTTCTTTGTCTTTATCAGAAAAAAAAGGAACAGCAAAAGACAGATAAGAAAAAATATTTCTTCTTCAGACATTGAGATTTGAATAACCGATACAGGCAGCTGTTCAATTAGTTTTAAAAACCCAAATATAACTTCAAACAACTTATCTAATAGCAATGACAAAAAACGGAAAATTACAGGACACCATTGGAAAGTCAGCAACATGAAGCCAAAAGGCACAACAATTGTCACTACCGGGATAATAAAAAGGTTTGTGATCCAAAACCAGACAGGGACCTGATCAAAGTAATAAACAGAGAGCGGGAAGGTTGTCACCTGCGCAGCAACTGATACAGAAAGCAGAGCCCACAGGTATTTTAAAACCCTGAATTTGAATGTAATAAGTCTCTCAATACGCGGTTGAATAAAAACAATGCCAAATACAGCAGAATAGGAAAATTGAAAACCGGCATCAAAAAGATTATTTGGGTTAATAATCAAAAGAAACAAAGCAGATGCGGCTAACGTATTATAAATATTTGCTCTTCGCTTTAAATTTTGGCCTGCAACAACAAATGTTAACATCAGGGCAGCTCTGCTGACTGAAGGAGAAAGCCCTGTCAGCAGGGCAAAAAACCACAGACTGCCAAGTGAAATAAAAAGCAGCGCAATCCTGCCCGGCCTGTTAATTTTCAAGAATCCCAGGCAAAAAGAGAATACCATAAAGATAATTCCCACATGAAGACCTGAGACCGCCAGAACATGCATGGCGCCAGCAGAAGCAAAAACCTGTCTGGTTTCAGGATCCAGTCCGCCCTTATAACCAAGGGTCAGGGCGGCAATGACATTTTGATGATTTATTGCCAGGCCTGACTGCCGGTACCTGTTTAGCAATGCCATGCGTATTCTCTCAGCCATGACAACCGGTTCAAAAGATAGTTTACTGGCATACACAGCCCACTCACCATCAGGAATATAAAGCTGCCTGTAAATTCTTTTCCGGGCAAGATACTTTTTATAATTAAACTCATAAGGATTATTCCTGACTGATACTAATTGAGGCGCCCGGTTAAAAACCACCCTGTCGCCAGGTTGAATATTTAACGACCGTTCACTTTTCTCAAACAGAGCCAGGATCTTCTCGTCTGACCTTACAGTTCTGTCATCATCAATTATAAAATGCAATTTTAAAAGAGTTTGAACTGAGTTACTCTTCTCAACAGGTATTTCCATGACTGTCGAAGAGTATATTCCACGGTCATGAAAAACAGGCCTGCGGTTATACATGTTGATAATCACGATTCCAATAATGTAATAAAGCAAACAGGCTGTGGTACCGAAAAGAACAGAATGCTTATACCTGTAATTTCTATTAATCTGTAACAGAACAGTTATAAATAAAATAGAGAACAGCCATACCGCTGCCAAAGGTACCGCAATCAGATTGCCTGTAGTTATGCCAGCTGCCAAACTAATAAAAAGGCGCAAAAAAGGTATTTTTTGAACTTCTCTATTCAATGTGTCAGGGGTATATTCAAATTGATCAACGTATAAAACGTTGATCAGGTTACGCTTTTTTTTGTGGAATTCTGATCTGGTAATGAGGAACTACTTTCCCGAGAGCAATATTTCTGAGTTTACTTTTCAGAAGCCTCTTTTTTAAAGGAGACACATGATCAATAAACAGGACTCCTTCAAGATGATCATATTCGTGTTGTATGATCCTGCCAGGATATCCGTCAAAAACTTCTTCATGAGATTCGAAATTTTCATCAAGATATCGTATCCTCACCTTATCCGGTCTTTTTATATCCTCTCTGATTTCAGGCAGACTGAGGCATCCTTCATTCATTATCCATTCGTCACCAAATATTTCAATTATCTCAGGATTAATGAAAACCTTTTTGAAATCCTTCAGTCCGGGATCTTCATCAGCAGCAGCAGAAGCATCCGCCACAAAAAGCCTTAATGACATGCCAACCTGAGGAGCTGCAAGACCAGCGCCATCTGAATGATACATCGTTTCCCACATATTTTCAATAATGTCTTCTAATCCCTCATGATCTTTCTCAACAGATTTTGCCGTCTTACGTAAAAGTGGATCTCCATATATTGTAATTGGATACTTCATCTTTTGGGTTATTCTTTGTGTCGTTTTTGTTCCATATAGTTTTGTAAAATAATTGTTGCACTTACAAAATCCACGGTACTCTTATTTTGTCTGGCCTTCTTATTTAATCCTCCGTCAATCATTGCCCGGAAAGCTAATTTTGATGTAAACCTCTCATCTATCAGTTCCAGTCTTATATCAGGATATAATTGCCTGAATTTCTTAACAAAAGGATTTATATATGTAACAGCTTCAGAAGGCTGATTATTCAACCGGAGGGGATAACCAACCACTACCTCATCAACTCGTTCATTTAAAAAATAATCACTTAGAAAATCCCATACAGAAGCTGACGGAACTGTAGCCAGCTGATTGGCAATTATCTGTTCAGGGTCTGAAACAGCCAGTCCTACCCTTTTTCTGCCATAATCAATTGCTAATATTCTTCCCACAATAAAAATTTTCAACAACAAAAGTAATCAGAATATGCAAAAAATAAAATGAACTTTATTACTGTTTTTTCTCCACCATCCCTTTAACCCGAAGGACAACCGATTTATTTGCTGCATTTGAAAATACAGTGATCGATTTATTAAAGGTACCGGTAATATTTGTATTATACCTTACTTTGATAACTCCCTTTTCTCCCGGGGCAATGGGTTCGCGCGGCCATTCGGGTGCAGTACATCCGCAGGTGGCTCTCACATTATTCAATATTAACGGACTTTTTCCTTTATTGGTAAAAACAAATTCACAAGTCCCGTCTGCCCCCCGCTCAATAGTACCGTAATCATGCTCAAGCTTATCAAATATTATTGAATCTTTCGCTGCAGGCTCGGGTGTTTGGGCATTTAATGCAACTGCCGGGATCAAAAAAAGTGACAAAAAGAATATTCCTGCAATCAATCTTCTAAAAAACAACTTATCCATAATACATTTTTTTAATGAAAGTAAACAAATTTTATAATAACAACTTAATAAATAAATTAAATTGTCAGGCATTTAATTTCAATAGTAAAAAATTAACATAAACTATGCCGAAATTTTCTTTACTTATTAATATCCAAATTATCTGGCAAACAGGGTTCCTCCTTTTTCTCTGTCTGCTGATCGTAATTATCAGGATCATCAGATCTTCCCCCCGGATTGGTAAAATCCAGGGCACAACAATGAATTGCTCCAATCCTGTAAGGTTTTTGATTTAATTCATTTTGAAAAAATTCCCTGGCACCGGTCTCCTCTGAGAATGATCTACCTTTTTTCATAAATAACTCAATTAAATTAAAAATTAAAAACAGTATGGATATAAAAACATATGAGTTCTTAAGATGTTCAACTGGATTAACTAAAAAGCAGGCAATATTAAACAAAAAATCAGGCAAAAAAGTATGCACAAAAGAAATAATTACCAATTTTGTATTTAATGAATATAGTGTCATGGATAAATATATTGATCTGCTCAAAACGCTAATTACAATACCATCTTTTAGCAGTGAAGAAGAAAAAGCTGCAAAACTAATTAGAAAGTTCCTGACTGAAAAAAAAGTGTTTTTTTACACAAAACTCAATAATACCTGGGCTTACAACAAATATTTTGATCAGAATAAACCTGTGATACTGCTTAACTCACACATCGATACAGTCAGGCCGTCCCTGAGCTACAGATTAAATCCTTTTGAACCTGTCGAGAAGGGTGATATAATTTACGGACTGGGAAGTAATGATGCCGGAGGCCCGCTAATTTCATTACTTGCTACATTCATACATTTCTTTGAAAAGAAGGATCTCGGTTATAACCTGATATTTGCAGCAACTGCAGAAGAGGAAATTTCCGGGACTAACGGACTGGAAACTGTATTGCCCGAGCTGCCGTCAATTAAGTTTGCCATTATCGGAGAACCTACCTGTATGTCGCTGGCAATTGCAGAAAAAGGCTTAGTGGTGCTTGATTGTTATGCTCACGGGAAATCAGGCCATGCAGCCCGTAATGAAGGAGATAATGCAATTTATAAAGCCATAGACGATATACAAATTCTCAACAATTACAAATTCGAAAAAATCTCAGAAATGCTGGGAGAGGTTCGAATGACAATAACACAGATTGACTCAGGCACACAACATAATGTTGTTCCGGACATATGTCACTTCGTAGTGGATGTACGTACCAATGAGTTTTATCCTAACCTGAAGGCTGTTAAGATAATTCAAAGGCTCATCCGTTCGGAAGTAAAGCCGCGATCACTTAGGTTTAACTCTTCGGGGATTAATACGGATCACCCCTTTGTTGTAAAAGCAAAGGCAGCAGGCCTGAAAATTTTTGGCTCACCTACAACATCCGATCAGGCTATAATTCCTTTTCCCTCGGTTAAAATAGGTCCGGGAGATTCTGCCCGTTCACATACTGCCGATGAATTTATAAAAAAAAGTGAAATTACAGATGGAATCTCTCTTTATGTCAGATTGCTTGAAGGACTTAATATTTGAAGTTAAAATACCATAATTCAACCTCTTACCTGATACTACCATTTTGTCATTCATAATTAATTGGTACAAATTTTGAGGAAAAATTGCTGAGAAAACATAATGAACTTTTTAAATAAAAGGTTGCCGGGAAAATTAATGATTACGATTTTTTAGTTATTATATCTAAAAAATTGAACAGCAGTAAAAATCCTGTATAACTGAAGATAAATGTTTAACCTGTCTGCAAAAAAGGCAGACACTCAATAAACGGAGGGCTGAACAATGAAAATTTCGGATATCAGGTTGTTAATTCTGGCGGGGTTACTTATACAGTTGTGGCCTGCAGACAGTTATGCACAGTATTTCGGACGTAACAAACCGGGTTATAAATCATTTAAGTTTGATGTAATCCATACTCCTAATTTTGAAATTTACCATTACCTGGAAAACGACTCCTTGATAAAAAGTTTTGCCAACTGGAGCGAAGAATGGTTCTCTATGCACCAGCGTGTTTTTAATGATACCTTTAAAACAAAAAATCCAATTATCCTTTACTCTCACCACTCAGATTTTCAACAGACTAACGCTATAAACAGCATCATAGGAACAACTACAGGAGGTGTTACAGAATCATTAAAGAACAGAGTTGTCATGCCGGTGGCTCCCACACTGGCGCAGACAGATCATGTCCTTGGACACGAAATGGTGCATGCCTTTCAGTTCAATAAACTATTGAAGTCAGATTCTGTAAAGACATATTCCATGAATAACATACCATTGTGGATGACAGAAGGTATGGCCGAATATTTTTCAATCGGCAGCATTGATCCAAACACTGCAATGTGGATGAGAGATGCACTGGTCAATGATGATTTTCCTACCCTGAAAAAATTAACTACTGAATCTAAATATTTCCCATACCGCTATGGACACGCTTTTTGGGCAATGATAGGCAAAACATGGGGAGACAGCATAATACTTCCACTTTACGAAAGAACAGCACAATATGGATATGAAAAAGCAATTGATTCAATTTTGGGAATAGATGCCAAAACTCTTTCCGGATTGTGGAAGTCGGCAATGGAAACTCATTACGGCAAATACCTGAATGACTCAACAGAGAGTATAGCAGGCAAAAAAATAATTTCCCAAAAAAACAGCGGCTCAATGAATTTGTCCCCTTCCCTGAGCCCCGACGGTAAACACCTTGCATTCTTTTCTGAAAAGGATATATTTACCCTGGACCTGTTTCTGGCTGATGCAAAAACAGGAAAGATCATAAAAAAACTTTCAAGTGTAACCCGTAATCACGAAATAGACGATTTCAGCTTTAACGAATCTGCCGGGACCTGGTCACCCGACAGTAAAAAATTCGCCTTTGTAATTTTCAAAAAAGGTAAAAACAAACTGGCTGTTATTGATGTAAAACGGGGAAGGATAACCAGGGAAATTGATTTTGGGAATATAGTGTCTTTTTCCAATCCTGAATGGTCTCCTGATGGCAGATATATTGCATTTTCAGGATTGTCGAACGGTATAAGCAACCTCTGCCTGTATGACATGAATACCGAAAAAATCACCAAACTTACAGACGATTTCTATTCAAAAATCCACCCCTCCTGGTCACCCGACGGGTCACAAATTGTCTTTTCCAGTGAAAAAATTAATCAAAACAGACCGGCAAAAAAATTCAGCTTCGATCTGACTATAGTTGACATAAATACAAAAAAGATAAGGTCGCTTGATGTTTTCCCCGGTGCAGACAATTTAAATCCCTGCTATTCTCACGACGGAAAATTAATCTATTTCCTTTCCAACGCAGACGGCTTCAGAAACATGTTTGCATACAATACAGAAACCGGAGAGGTAAACAGGATAACGAGTTATGTGACAGGTATCAGCGGACTTACCCCTTACTCTCCGGCAATAACTACTGCAGCAAACAGCGACCTGGTTGCGTACACACTTTACTTCAAGGGCAAGTATGAAATCTATACCGCTTCTGAAAAAGATTTTACTTTCGAGATAATGGATAAATACCTTGTTGATTTCGAGCCGGGAATTTTACCGCCTTTAAACCATTACTCAAATAATATCGTCGATACAACACTGTACAGCAGAACAGAAAAAAATATTCAAATATCGCCCGATTCCATTTTTGAGGTACCTTACCAACCGAAATTCAGGCTCGACTATATTTCTAATTCTGCAGGTATCGGGGTATCAACCGGCAGATATAATAACAATAATATGGCAGGAAGCGTGAGTATGATATTTAGTGACATGGTTGGTAATAACCAGCTCTACTCTATACTATCTCTTAATGGTGAGATCTATGACTTTGGAGGCCAGGTTGCTTATATTAACCAGACAAAGAGATTCAAATGGGGCGGGAATATCTCTCATATCCCTTACAGGGCAGGAGATATGTTTTTCAGAAGAGACACCCTGACTTTCAAAGATGATGGTGAGGAATATTTAATGCCTGTAAATAATCTTGTACTTGATTATATAAGGATGTTTGAAGACAACATCTCCTTTTTTACATTTCATTCTCTTTCACAAACAAGAAGAATTGAAGCCGGCGTATCTTCATCGTGGTATTATTACAGAATAGACAGATATCATAACTATTTTGATGACTGGGGTTATTCAGTCGGAGTGAAAAAAGAGAGAATGCCTGTCCCGGGCGGGAACAATTTTCAAAAGATCGACCTTGCTTATGTTGTTGACAACTCATTCTCGGGCATGACATCCCCCCTTAGAGGAAGCAGGGCAAGGTACCAGGTGGAAAAATATTTTGGCGCAGTAAACTTTTTCACGGGACTTCTGGATTACAGGCAGTACTTTTTTTTAAAGCCGGTTGGCCTGGCATTCCGGCTTTATCATTATGGCCGTTACGGAAGCGGATCCGAAACCAATATCGTATCTCCGCTATATCTGGGTTATCCCTGGTTGGTCCGCGGGTATGATAATGTATCATTTTACAATAATATGAATTATGGCTATTTAGGTTATAATTCATTGAACTACTCTGTCCTGAGCGGATCTAAAATGGTAGTGGGAAATGTGGAACTGCGTATACCCTTTTCAGGACCCAGGATACTTGCCCTGCTTAAATCAAAATATTTTTTAACCGATTTCAATCTGTTTTTTGACGGTGGCCTGGCCTGGAATACAGGTGACAATGTAAGGATAGCCTGGGAACAACAATCTTTTAATGAAAAAATTCCTGTTTTCAGCGCAGGAGTTTCGTTTAGGATAAATCTGCTGGGATATCTGATAATTGAACCCTATTACGCAATACCATTTCAAAATGGAGGATGGAGAAACAAGACCTTCGGAATAAATTTTGTCCCCGGCTGGTAACTCTGATTTATCAATATTCCATATATTGAAAAACATATTAAATAATATTTACCGTTAACGTTAACGGTAAATATTATTTATTAGATTTGCAATCAATTCATCAAAATCAAGTTTGACATGATTCTTGGCCTATTAAAAGAGCAGGGAAATGAAACCCGTATAGCATTATTACCAGAGACCGTAAAAAACCTGACTGACCTTAAAGCAGAGGTTTTAGTGGAAACATCAGCGGGAGAGAAGGCTTATGCTCCCGATGCTGCTTATGAAAAAGCCGGTGCGCAGATTGTATCCAGGGATACAATTTTTGAAAAGGCTGAAGTCATTTTGCAGATCCAGCCTCCGGAAAAAGATTCAATTGACAGGATCAATCCAGGCAAGGTGTGGATCAGTGCTTTTAATCCCCTGTGGGAGACAGATATCGTAAATCAATTTAAATCTAAAGGGATAACCTCTTTCAGCCTGGATTCAGTTCCAAGGACAACCAGAGCACAATCTATGGACATTCTCTCGTCTATGGCAACAGTTGCCGGTTATAAAGCTGTACTTGAAGCAGGATTGCGACTGCCTGTGTTTTTCCCGATGTTCATGACTGCCGCAGGCACTATCCGTCCTGCAAACATTCTCGTTCTGGGTGCCGGTGTTGCCGGATTACAGGCTATTGCAACAGCACGCCGCCTGGGAGCTCAGGTTTATGTTTTTGACGTGCGTTCTGCAGTAAAGGAGGAGGTTCAAAGTCTGGGAGGTAAATTTATTGAAGTGGAGGGAGCAATTGAAGATAAAGATGCCGGTGGTTATGCAGTTGAACAGACTGAAGATTATAAAGCCAAACAACAGGAGGCAATAAACAACCAGTCCGTAAAATCAGATGTGATAATCTGCACCGCACAGATACCCGGGAAAAGAGCGCCTCTTCTCATATCAAAGGAGACTGTAGAAAAGATGAAACCCGGGTCAGTCATAATTGACCTCGCAGCATCATCAGGAGGTAACTGTGAACTGACAGAAAATGATAAGGTTGTAACTCACAAAAAAATAACGATTATAGGCCAGTCTAATTATCCCGCCGTCACACCGTTGGATGCAAGCCGCATGTTTGGGAAAAATGTCTTCAATTTCCTGAAACTCATAATAGGGGACGAAGGAAAATTAAGTCTTAATTTCGAAGATGAAATTGTAAAAGGAACATGTATAACGCACGAGGGTGAAATCATGAATGAGCAGGTCAGGACATTAACAGAAAACAAATAAAATACCGGATATGGAAAATATTTTACAGTATTTCTTTGAATACAAAGAAGCTATTTTCATAATAGCGCTTTCAGTTTTTCTGGGTATTGAAGTTATATCCAACGTTCCCGCAGTTCTTCATACTCCCCTTATGTCGGGGGCCAATGCAATAAGCGGCGTAATCATAATCGGCGGTATCATACTGGTTGGCCATGCAGATCTTTCACAACTATCTGTGCAATTGGTGCTTGGAATACTTGCATTAATCTTCGGTACGCTTAATGTTGTTGGAGGTTTTGCCGTGACTGACAGGATGCTGGAGATGTTTAAAAAGAAAAAAAGCAGACAATCATGAATAAACTACCGGGAATAATAGACGGAAAAGGATTTACCACAGGTGATGCCGTACTTGAACTGAGCTACCTTATAGCAGCCTTACTATTTGTATTCGGCCTGAAATTGTTATCTCATCCTGAAAGTGCAAGAAGAGGAAATCTTTGGGCTGCAAGTGGAATGGGACTGGCAATGATAACAACATTATTACTTCACAAATCAGGTGAAGGCACAGGTATTCCTCTGACTAATATATGGATTATTCTTACTGCCATAGGCCTTGGGGCAGCTATAGGCTGGATGATTGCCAAAAAGGTGAAAATGACAGCCATGCCACAACTCGTGTCCTTTTATAACGCTACTGGAGGTGCAGCATCAGCTCTTGTCGGCCTGCTGGAATATCCCAATGCAGTAGCCGGAGACACGGGATCAATTATTGTAACAGTGCTGGGACTCATCATCGGATCTGTTGCATTTAGCGGAAGTATGATAGCCTACGGAAAACTTGACGGTAAAATCGGGGATATCATGAAGCCCTACATGACTTATATTAATCTGGCCTTAATGGTTTTGACCATAGGAATGGGCATCTATATTGTAACCTCCCCGAATCAGCCCGCGGAAATGATATGGGCAATATATTCCCTGCTGGCATTGTCTCTGATCTACGGAGTTATGTTTGTAATGCCTATCGGAGGTGCCGACATGCCTGTGGTAATATCATTACTGAATTCTTTTACCGGGATTGCAGCAGCAATGGCAGGCTTTATATATAACAACCAGGCAATGATACTGGGCGGTATCCTGGTAGGTGCAGCAGGAATGATACTTACTGTACTGATGTGCAAGGCTATGAACCGCTCACTGCTGAATGTGATTATTGGCTCCTTTGGAGTGGGCGCCGCTGCAGCAGGGGGAGAGCAGGGAACAATAAAAGAGATAACTCTTAGCGATGCAGCCGTACTGTTAAGCTATTCCCAAAAAGTTGTTGTTATTCCCGGATATGGACTGGCAGTGGCACAAGCTCAGCATATTGCCCACGAGATGGACGAGCTGCTTGAAAGCAAAGGTGTTGAAGTTAAATATGCTATTCATCCGGTGGCAGGACGTATGCCCGGCCACATGAATGTTCTGCTTGCTGAAGCTGATGTACCTTATGAAAAACTTGTAGAGATGGACGAAATAAATCCGGATATGCCCAATGTGGATGTTGCAGTAGTTGTAGGCGCTAATGATGTAGTAAACCCTGCTGCCTATGATGACCCGGGAAGTCCTATTTACGGAATGCCCATTATCAATGCCCACCATGCTAAAAATATAATTATTATGAAAAGAGGTATGGGTAAAGGATATGCAGGAATTGAAAATACACTCTTCTTTAATGACAAGACCCGCATGCTATTCGGAGATGCCAAGAGCTCAATTCAAAAGTTGGTATCAGAGATCAAAACGATGTGAAAATATCAAATATATTATTTCCTTACATGTTTAACCATTCGGAAGACTGCATTTAATATGCGGTCTTCTGTGTTTCCTGACCATCTCCATGCCGGATGGCCATATTCATCAAGATGTGGTCCTCCCTCATATCCCCCCTCCTCCCAAACCCGCATGGAAGGGATATAAGCAACCATTTCATTGGCATATCCGCATACCCATGTACCCTCTCCGTACTTACTTTTAAACAGCAGAGAGTAATCAACAACCGTTTCCCCTCCCATGCCAATAAGCAGAAGATCATTCCCAAAACTCCATACCTGTATTGGATAAGGATAGAACGAAAGAAATTCAACGCCTCTGTCTAAAAGTTTAATCATTCTTTTTGCCCATCGCTCCTGTATGCTGCTTTCTCTGTCTGCTATGGGTAATAATCTGTCTTTGGTCACCATTTCCCGGTAGTCCAGGTTAACATAGCTGAAATCACTGCTGATCTCCGAAGAAACGGGCTTCATCGTATTTCCCAGAACCATTTCAACAGCATCCGATAGCATCTTCCCATAATTTTCACAAAGCTCCAGTTTCCTTCGTGGCAGCGGATTCTGATCACCTCCGGATGCATTAAAAAACATTGCATTAACTCCCGGATACTTCTCCTCAAGATTGATCTGTGCAAATCCCGGATAATCACCACACCATGAATTAAATGACAAAGTTGTCGGGTGACAGGCATAGCCAAAGAGTATACCAAGTAATTCATCATTATCACTGCGGACGGCAAGTACAGGGACATAATGATCAACAACACCTTTGAGCGGAATTCCCTTTTCTTTTAACCCGGCAACCTCCGATTCAACATTATCTCTGCGGTTAACGGCAAATGAACAGTTACCTTCTCCCATAAAAAGACGGACTGGCTGCATATTTCCAAGAGCTTCGCCAACTGCATCGACAACCTGCAACTCCATCCATTCCGTATATTCATTAACCAGTATGCGCTGATTAACATCAGCAGGATAATAATCAATAAGATCCCCGGTAATGCATGGTCCGCAATGATTATGGGAAAATGTCAGCATAAAATCAGACCGTCTGACATCAAACTTTCCGGAAATCTGTGAATAGATACTTTCATAAACTTTTTTAGACATGCCCATATGGTCTGTAGTGACCATTACTACCTGTTTGCCGTTGTTCCCCTTCAATACCATAACCTTCACCCACAGGTCATGGATCTTACCGTCGGGCGGCCTTTCCCTGTTGCCGTATCCTGCCAGCCATACCCGGTTGTCAGGGGTGATCTTCCTGCGGCTGAATCCTGCAGTGGCAGAGCCCGCTGCCGGATCCTTGCCTTTAAGTTGTCTCACTTGCTTAGCACAGTGAGAACCATATGAAAATTTATTTGCAGAAAGTGTTTCCCCGGGAAAAAATACCCCTATACAAGCTATCAGTAGCATCAAAAACCGGATCCTGTAAAAAGCAATGTCAGACATTATGGATATTTTTAAATATAATCCCTAATAATAATTTACTCAGCCGTTAGCTGTTCCGGCAAAGCCACGTCTATTCCGTAATACTCTGAATTTCCCCTTAACTCATCAGAATCCGAGTTTATGCGGCAGCCACAAGCTTATCTCCGGAAGATATGTAACCAGTAATAATACCACTACCATTGCCAGGAACATAGGGATCAGAGGTTTTATTACTTTGTCAATTCCCAATCCTGCCACGCTGCAGCCGATAAACAGAACAGAGCCTACAGGTGGCGTACAAAGGCCAACACTCAGGTTCAGCACCATTATTATCCCGAAGTGAATAGGATCAACTCCCATTGCTGTAACGATTGGAAGGAATATCGGGGTAAAAATAAGAACAGCAGGCGTCATGTCCATGAAAACTCCGACAAACAGAAGGAGCATATTTATTATTAACAGTATCATAAAAGGATTGCTGGTAAGCGACAATAAACCCCTGCTAACATTTTGAGGTATATTTTCGTAAGCCATTATCCATGATAATCCAAGACAGGTAGCTACAAGCAACATTACAATGCCGGTAGTTTTCACAGACCTGAGAATAATATCAGGAAGGTCTTTAAAAGAGACCTGCCTGTATATGAATGCCAGGATCAGTGAATAAAGAACTGCAATGGCTGAGGCTTCAGTTGCAGTAAAGAATCCTGCAACTATCCCTCCTATAACGATAACCAGCATCAGGAGGCTGGGGATGGCATCCAGGAACTTTTTAGTGCCGTGCAGAGCTTTTTCTCTATTATTTTTTGTCCTAATAACAGCCCATGCTCCAAAAGCCAGGAGAGCAATTATCATTAATATGCGATTAATAATTGGTGAAAAATTAGCCTTTGAGAAAGATATACCCTGGTAAGCAAGAACGACGGCCATTGCGATCATAACGACAACACCCAGAGTTTTAATGGCAGCCTTAGTACCATTTTTCTTATAAACCAGCATAGTAATTGCAGTTATCATTATTCCCAGTCCGGTTAATAACCCAGGCAGATAACCTGCAAGAAAAAGTGCTGTTATCGATACTCCCCCGCTGGCGAGAGAATATACAATCAGAATGTTACTTGGAGGAATTGACAAACCGGTCGTTGCGGAAGTAATATTAACTGCAGCGCTAAAATTATCCGGATAACCCTCTTTTTTCATCTCCGGCTGCATTATACTGCCTATAGCCGAAGCGGATGCCGCTGCAGAGCCTGAAATAGCGCCAAAAAGCATATTGGCTATTACATTGACCATAGCCACGCCACCGGGAATACCCCCTACCAAAACTCTTGCAAAATCGATCAACCGAATAGCTATCCCGCCACTGTTCATAATGTTTCCTGCCAGGATAAAAAACGGGATTGCCAGAAGAGCGAAGCTGTCGAGGCCGGTTGCCATCCGTTGGGAAAAGGTTGTTAATGCCGGAATGAAATCTATACTGACCAACATGGTTAAAATTCCGGAAATACCAATACTAAACGCAATAGGCACTCCGATTACAAGTAGTAAAATAAAACTGAAAACGAGAACAAATACTTCTAAAAATTCCATATTAATTATTTTTCCGGTTTGCTTTAACCATATTAAACATGTTGTCAATATCAAAATAGGCAATAAGAATACCGCTGACAGGAAGAACCAGATATACGATACCGAGCGGCATCCCCAGGGCTGATGATCTTACTGAAAGATAGAACCTTGTATAAACAAGCCAGGATCCACCTATTATTAATACTGTAATGGCAAAAATAATTATAACAGCGCTTATTATCATTTCAAGCTTAAATTTTCTTTTGGGAGAACTCCTTTGGATAAGCAGGTCAATTGCCAGGTGCTCCCGTTTACCGGCTACATAGGCTGCTCCAAGCAATCCCACCCATATAAGGAGGTAGCCTGCCAGCTCGTCAGTATAACTGCTGGGCGATTTCATAATATAGCGACTTGCAACCTGCCATAATACATCGATCACAAGAAAGCTGAGTAAAAATACCAATACCCACTCCAGGGCTTTGTCAATAGATTTTCTTATAGTCATATTATTAAATTTATTGCACAGAATTGATCCTTTTTATATAAGAATAGATAATTTCATTATTCCGGTACGATTCGAGCAGTGGCTGCACTCTTTCAATAAAAGGCTCCTTATCGGGATAGTTAATTTCAACACCGGCTTTCTGCACCTCCTCGAGCGACATCTTTTCAGACTCTGCCCAGAGTTTTCTTTCAAGGATAGCTGATTCGTCGGCAGCCTGCTGTACCCATTCCTTTTCCTGACCGGTAAGTTTATCCCATATCTTTTTACTTATCACCAGCACATCAGGAATAGTTGTATGCTCATCCAGCGAATAGTATTTACACACTTCATAATGACGGGAAGTATAAAGGCTGGGAGGATTATTCTCAGCTCCGTCTACAACACCACTCTGCAGTGCGGTATACAACTCTCCCCAGGTAATGGGAGTGGCAGAGCCCCCCAGAGCCCTCATCATCTCAACTGCTGTAATACTACGCATAACCCTTATTTTCATCCCTGAAAGGTCATCAGGATGAGTGATGGGTTTTGACTTTGTATAAAAACTCCGCGATCCGGCATCATAATAGCATAATCCCCGAATCCACTTACTCTCTGTACTGAGAAGGAGGTCCTTACCGATGTCGCTGTCCATCACTTTAAAAGCATGCTCTTTCGATCTGAAAATATATGGAAGTCCAAAAACCTTATAATCATCGGTAAAACTTTCCATAACTGCAGCCGATACTTTTGTAATAGCCAGGCTGCCAATCTGTAAAAGCTCTACACACTGTTGTTCAGAGCCCAGCTGCTCTGCAGGATAAACCTCAATAGTCAGCTTCCCGTCTGATAATTCCGCAACCCTCTTTGCCATGAACTCCATTGCCTCATGGACCGGGTGATCAGTTGGTAGTCCGTGTGCAAGTTTTAATTCTGTTGTGTCAGAGATACCTAAACAGGACACAGCTGAAATCAATATACCAAAAAGAAAAAGCTTCGTTAATATCTTATAAATCATTATATTTGAGTTTATTATTTTTTGTATTTATTTATAATAGAAAGCATCTCGCTACATACTTTGGTAATAGAGGGATAGTCACCATCTGCAATGATTTTTTTTGTAAACAATTTTGAGCCAATCCCCACACATGTAACTCCTGCTTCAAACCACTTTTTCAGATTTTCCTCTTCAGGTTCAACTCCGCCTGTAGGCATTATGCTTGTCCAGGGCATCGGGCCTCTCACGGCTTTTATAAACCCGGGGCCACCAACTTCAGAAGCCGGAAACACTTTCACTATCTCTGCTCCAAATTCATGTGCCCTGTTTATCTCAGTAACTGATCCACAACCGGGACTCCATAAAACTTTCCGTCTGTTGCAAATCTTTGCTGTGGCTTCATCGATAACCGGGGAAACAATAAAATTAGCCCCCAGGGCGAGGTACATAGATGCTGTCCCCTCATCAATTACTGATCCTGTCCCGACAATCATATCAGGACAATTTACTATTGCCCACTTATTAAGTTCAGCAAAAATGAGGGTGGCAAAATCTCCTCTGTTCGTAAACTCAAACAACCTTACCCCCCCGTCGTAACAAGCCTTTAACACTTTTTTACAAACTTCAGGGTCTGAATGAAAAAATACCGGTATAACTCCGGTCTCTTTCATTTTTAACACTACATCAATTCTTGAAAATCTGGCCATTATCTGATCTTTTAATGTTTTAGCGTGCCACTCTGCCGGATGAATCACCGCCTGTCAGCTTCTCTACTTCTTCGACAGTAACCTGGTTAAAATCCCCATACACGGTATGCTTAAGGCATGAGGCAGCAACAGCAAAGTTCAGGGCTTTTTGGTCATCGTCGGGAAAATTGAGCAATCCGTAGATAAGTCCACCCATAAAAGCATCGCCGCCACCTACCCTGTCAACAATATGAGTAATCTGGTAAACAGGTGCTTTAAAAAAATCTGTCCCGTTCCATAGCACTCCCGACCAGCTGTTATGATTAGCGTTCACAGATCCTCTCAATGTTGTTATTACCTTTTTACATCGCGGGAACCGTTCCATTATCTGTCCGGATACCGATCTGTAGGCATCTCCCTTCACCTTTCCTCCGGTAATGTCAACCCCCTCGGGTTTGATCCCGAAAATAACTGCTGCATCCTCTTCGTTTCCTAAAATAATATCACACCCCGCCACCAGTTCAGGCATTACTTCACCAGCAGATTTTCCATATTTCCAGAGCTTTTTACGAAAGTTAAGGTCACACGAGACAGTAATTCCAAGCTCATTAGCCTTTTTTACCGCTTCGAGGCAAACATCTGCAGCTCCCCGGGAGACAGCAGGAGTGATACCTGTCCAGTGGAACCACGATACTCCCCTGAATATTTCGTCCCAGTCAAACATGCCGGGTTTAACTTCCGAGAATGACGAGTTAGCCCGGTCGTAAATAACCTTACTTCCCCGGCTTACTGCACCTGTTTCCAAAAAGTATATTCCCAGCCGGTCGCCACCCATGATAATTTTTTCTGTTCCTATACCCTGTTTTCGAAGGTTCATCATACAGGCACGCCCGATATCATTATCAGGAAGGCGGGTCACAAAATCCACAGTCATGCCGTAATTAGCGACAGAGGCTGCAACATTAGCCTCTCCGCCACCATAAATAACTGTAAAGTTGTCAGCTTGCGAAAACCGAAGATATCCCGGTGTTGCAAGACGCAACATAATTTCTCCAAATGTAACTATCTTATCCTTCATCCTAAAAATTAAAATAATTACGGGCATTATTAAAACATATATTCTCTACCATCTGCCCCAGCAACTCCATATCATCAGGAATTTCACCATTCTCAACATCATTCCCCAGCAAATTACACAAAGTCCTCCTGAAATATTCATGCCGGGTATATGACAGAAAACTTCTTGAATCGGTAAGCATCCCCACAAAACGGCTTAGCAGTCCGAGGTTTGACAAAGCATTGATTTGCTTTTCCATTCCATCTTTCTGGTCAAGGAACCACCATGCAGAACCATACTGTATTTTCCCGGGCAGTGAACCATCCTGGAAATTACCTGCCATTGTTGCGATCAGTTCATTATCCCGGGGATTCAGGTTATATATTATTGTTTTGGCCAGCTGATCGTTCATATCCAGCCTGTCGAGAAATTTAGACAACGGTTTTGCTATTTCAAAGTCGCCAATTGAATCGAAGCCGGTATCCGGACCCAGCTTTTTGAAAAGACGGGTATTACTGTTACGCAAAGCTCCGAGATGAAACTGCTGCACCCATCCGCGGGAGTGGTCCATAATGCCAAATTCATAAAGCATGCATGATTTAAACCTGAGTACCTCATCATTTGATAAATCAATACCTTGTCTGACCTTTACGAATACAGAACTGACCTCCTCCATCGTATAATCCACAGCGATTGCAGTTTCAATACCATGGTCAGACAACCGGCAGCCATTATTATGAAAATAGAAGTGACGGGAATTCAATGCCTCCATGAAACTGCCAAAACTGTCTATCTTTATTCCTGACACCTCAGCAAGTTGATCAACATACGCATTAAAGCTTTTCTGATCATCTGCCATCATAGCTTTATCAGGCCTCCAGGCAGGGAGCACATTTACTCCAAAGCCATTATTTTTGATCTTTTGATGGAATTCCAGTGTATCTACAGGATCATCTGTTGTGCAGATAGTATGCACATTTGCCTTAAGTATAAGATTACGCACAGAGTACTCAGGAGACCGAAGCTTCTCATTGCATTCATCCCAAATTTCCCTGCTTGTGGCAGGTGAAAGCAATTTATCTATTCCAAAAAATCTTTTAAGCTCAAGGTGAGTCCAGTGGTATAAGGGATTCCTGATAGTATGGGGCACTGTCTCAGCCCACTTTTCGAATTTTTCCCAGTCGGATGCATTGCCTGTACAGAACCTCTCATCAACACCATTAGCGCGCATCGCACGCCATTTATAATGATCTCCATAAAGCCATATTTTGGTAATATTCTCAAATTGGGTATTTTCAGCAATATCCCGTGGAGGAATATGACAATGATAGTCAAAAATCGGCATCTTCTCCGCATGTTCATGATATAGTTTCTTTGCAGTCAATGTTTGCAAAAGAAAATCTTCATCCATAAATTTTTTCATATGATCAAAATTTAATACTTATATTAACATTTTCAGGGTATTACAATTCAAAAAGCCTTTTCAGGTGCCTGTCATAAATATTTTCTTCAACACAACTGCCAATAATATCAGAATATTTATCAAGCAATCCGGTATATTTCTCCCCCATCTCTGCCGCAATCTTATAGCCAACATGGATAAGCTGTCTGAAATCAGGGTTATAATCCTTATGGCCCGGTATATGCCGTAATGTATCCGCAAATTTCTCACCTGTCCAGTTGTATACTTCCCCGGAAGAGGGCAGTTTTGAATCAGATATATCAATAACATCGGCATACGGTCCGCACAGCTCTTCTTTGCGGCTAAGGGCTTTAATATATATTTCTTTAGCAGCTGCCAGACCTTCCTCGCCCGACAATGCCAATCCTATGACCTCTTCAAGCCAGGTAGTGCCGGCAGTTTTAACATGGATTCCCTTGTTATATTTTTTTATTATCTCTGCCATAACAGGATAAATGGTAAATTTATCAGAACCTGAATGCACACTCAGCTTAAGGTCTTCAGGCAAACCGAATTCCTTAACAGCAAAATCTATAACCAGGACATCCTGTTCAAATTCTTTGGCAAATTGTTCTGCATCCCCCACATAATCCACACCTTTATTAAACCTTCCTGTAAACTTGGGCGCAATCGTCCGGGCAGGTATCCCTTCATCAGCGATCATTTTCAGAATAAAAAACATATCAACAGGTGTCTGGGGTTCATCAACCTCATCCATCGACACTTCTGTAATAAAATTACCTCTGCCTTTCGCCTTTTCAATATGACGGTAGATCTTGCCGGCCTCTTTAACTGCAGCAAGATATTTCCCTGCAACTTCTTCTAAAAGGTCATTAGTAATAATGACCGGTTCCGGTATGCCGGGAATCGTAACCCGGTCTCCAGGCCGGACACATGACTTTTTAAATTTGCCGACCTCATCAGCTGTTGACGGATTACCTATATACATAGCTACATCCAGTGTGAAAAAATCTGAATGCTCTATAAACCTGTCGACATTCGTAAGGTTTATATGGTCAGCATCGACAAAATACGGTTTATCCCAACTAAGTGTTTTTACAGCATTATCTGCCTCATTACGAGTGCCTTCCGGTTCTGAACGAACTATATTATGTTCCCTGTTTGACTTATTCCAGACAGGTGTAACCTCCACTCCCTTCTCAATTGCTTTGAAAATTGCTTTTAACTGCGCTATTCCCTGATGGTTAAAACGGTCACCTATGCCAAAACTATATTTCCCTATATTCATCGTATCTTATTTTAATTGTTTTTCGCTGTTTAAAAATTTTATATTTAGTTGTAAATAAATTAATTAAAATTGAAGAATCCCGATTTTAATCGGATGCCCGCTTCATGAAAATATTTTTTCCGTGTACGAACACGAAAATATAGATATATTTTGTAGAAGCAAAAATTATTTATCTGTTTTATAAGTGTTTTTCAATGTTTTCACTAAAACAGCTGTACAGCCCCGTATAATCCTACCAAAAAAATCACTATACAGCTGACCCATAAAGCAAGGTCATAAAACCGCGACGATTCAAGTCCATATTGTCTCTGGCGGTACCTGAAGTGCAATCCTGCATACACTATTATAAGAAGCATGAAAAATGTTACAATCCCTCCGATCGTAACCATTAGCACCGGTAATTTCACCCATACAAATGCAATGATCCACAGAACCGGAAATATCCAGGCAACCCATGCAATTGTTTTCCTTCGCTCCTGCCGGTTGAAAAAGTCGATCCATCCCAGCTGGCCGAACAGATCTGAGAAGATCCTGGTTCTTGCAGCCAATGCAGAGAACATAGTTGAAAAAAGTACAATAAAAGATCCGAAAAGAAAAAATCCTTTTGCCCACTGTCCGTAAGAACCTGTATACATTTTTGATAATATCTCGATCATTTCAAAACCTTCGGGCAGATCACCGCTTTTATATAATACAGCTGCTCCAAGCAAATAAAAAGCGGCAGTTACAAGGGTATATATTACCATCGACAAGATAGCATCCAGATTCATAACCCTGATCCACCCCTTTGCGCGCCTGTGCCACTCATCTGTATCCTGATAAGGACCGGTAAAGCGGGCATATCCCTTCTCAAGGCACCAGTAATTATAGGCAACAATTTCATCCCCGCCGACACCTGTAAGTCCGAAGGCAGCAATAGCAAACCCAACTGTAGCTTTCGGCAGTTTAAATTTCAACCCGGTTAATATATCAGCTGATGAAAAAGCGAAGTCGGTGTATTGCAACATAAACACTGCTACAATTGTAAAAACTGTAAAAAGCAACATCATAACCACAGACATCTTCTCGATAAAATAATAGTACCCTTTAAAAACAAGGCCTGCCACTACTGCCCCGGTTATAACTGCAAACCAGGAGACACTGATTCCGGGGAAAGCCATATTCAAAGTTATGGCCACACCTCCGATAATACCTCCTAACTGAAGCGGCTTGAATAACCACAGAAAAAACCACATCCACAGACTCCAGTTAACACGCCTCCTGCCCAGCCGGGGGCCACCCAGCCGGTTCAGCGACGTCATAACGGTCTCGCCGGTACGTATAGCCTGCTTTCCAAATTCAAGCTGTATTGCCACTTTAACAATACAACTTACAATTATCACCCAAAGAGTGATAAAACCCGCTTTTGCACCCAGGGTGGTTGTAGATATTAATTCTCCCGAACCAACCACTGATGCAGATAAGATGAATCCGGGACCGAGGTACTTTAACTTACCGAAAAAATCGGAAGGAGCCTCTTTTACTGTATCCGGAGTAAGAATATAAGGATCTTGGTTCATATAATATTATCTGAAATCCAGCAGTACTTTTAAATATCTGTTTTTTTCGTTATGCACTAATTCAAAGGCTCTCTGCACCTGGGAGCCGGGAATTATGTCTGAGATCAATGACTCCGGATTAAGATTACCTTTACCGAGGTGCTCCAGAACTTCAGCAAACTCTCCATGACTGACCCTTGATGTAATAATGACACCCTCTTTCCATATAAGCTCTTTGAATAGTACCGGAAGAGGCTCATCTCCGAGGCCCAGCACACACACTTTACCGCCTCCCCGTATACTGCCGGCACAGCTCCTCACAGGATTGGGCAATCCCCTTATCTCTTCGGCATGCCCCACAGCCTCAAAGGCAATATCCACCCCTTTACCATGAGTATAGTAATTTATCACCTCTGATGGATCTTCATCATTAGGATCAATAGCCACAACATTTCTATTATTTTCCACTGCAATCTTAAGACGGTTTGCCAAAGGGTCAACAATAAAGATCAGTCCGTTGGTTTTTGTCCTTGCAGCCTGCAGGATCACCTGCCCTACTCTTCCTGCACCCCAAATAGCTAATATATCCCCATCTTCAGTACCTGCCCTTTTATTGGCATGAAATCCTATGGAATAAATCTCGGTAAGGGCTACATATTCGTCCGGCAGACCTTCGGGAGCTTTATATAACATGTGTTCAGGCACTGCGATATATTCTGCAAATCCTCCGTCTAAATCTACTCCAAGAAGCTTAAGCTTGACGCAGGCCGGATAGTGATGACGCTGACAGGCAGGGCATTCACCGCACCAGATAATAGGGTCAACAGCAACTTTATCACCCACATGAAAACCGGAAACCTCTTTCCCGGTCCCGTCTACTAATCCTCCTATCTCATGCCCCGGAATGAAAGGAACCCTTGTGCGCGGATGAAAATCTCCGGGAAATATGTGCATATCAGTGCCACATATTCCGGCATACTGAACACGCACTAAAACTTCATTATCTTTGATTGACGGAGCAGGGACCTCCTTCCAGACAAACTTTTTATAGGATTCCAGAACAGCTGCCTTCATAATTGTTTATTATCTTTGAGAGCACAAAATACATCATTAAAATGATGTAATCAAAAATAGAATAAATAATCTTATATGCTTAGAAACCTATTACTGGCAGGAACAGGCGGATTTATCGGAAGTATAATGCGCTATTCGGTTCAAATATTGTTTGAAAAAAATTTATCAGTCACATTTCCTTACGGAACAATGACTGCAAATGTTTTAGGCAGCTTTATTATCGGAGTTGTTTTCGCCCTGAGTGAAAAGGGGAATATTATCAGCCCTGAGTGCCGGATCTTTTTGGCTGTGGGTGTCTGCGGAGGGTTTACAACATTTTCAGCATTTGCATATAACAACTTTATGATGATCAAAGAAAATTCATTCATTCCTTTTCTCTTAAATACCGGCGGGAATATATTACTGAGTATATTGGCTGTCTTTCTTGGTGTGGTTTTTATAAAGATAATTTTTTAATTATTGATCATGGATTTTTCTGAAAATAACGGGATCCTGAAGGTTTATGTGGGGGAGTCTGACAAAGTTCACAGCCGTCCCCTCTACGAAGAAATTGTTTTTGAAGCCCGTAAAGCGGGACTTGCGGGAGCAACTGTCTATAAAGGGTTCATGTCATTTGGTGCCAGTCATTCGATGCACACAATGAAAATTTTTGCATTGTCAGGGGATATGCCTGTACTGATTGAAATAATTGACACAAAAGACAAACTTGAACCATTTGCCAGACAAATAATTGAACTGATGGATCTGAGCAAAAGGGGTGGCCTTATAACGTACCAGGACCTGAAAGTGCTCAGATATGAGAAAGGGGAAAAGTATAAAAATTTAAACAGGTGACAGAACTAAACCGGAAACTGTTAATAATCACTTATGTCAGAGTTAATACTATATGAAATATCCTGAATCATATCAATGTGGATCGCTTTAGTAAAAGAACATTTTTTATCTTTGGAGTAACTTATTTTTAAAAATAAATTCTGTTCATAACAATTAATAAGTCAAACAATAAATAATTTACTATGTTAATAAATGACATCAACGCAAGAGAAATTTTAGATTCACGCGGCAACCCCACAATTGAAGTTGAAGTATTACTTGAAAGCGGAGCATTCGGACGTGCAGCTGTTCCTTCCGGCGCTTCCACCGGAGAAAACGAAGCTCTGGAACTACGCGACGGCGATAAATCAAGATACCTTGGCAAAGGGGTTTTAAAAGCTGTTGACAATGTCAACAATATTATTGCCGAAGAGTTAATTGGAATGGATGCGACCGACCAGGTGGCAATTGACACAAAGTTGCTGGAACTGGACGGAACAAAAACCAAGTCTAAACTCGGAGCTAATGCCATGCTCGGGGTTTCCCTGGCTTGTGCAAAGGCCGCTGCCGAGTTTGCAGGGCTTCCGCTTTACCGTTATATAGGCGGCACAAATGCAAAAACACTGCCCGTACCAATGATGAATATCATTAACGGAGGATCCCACTCCGATGCACCTATTGCATTTCAGGAGTTTATGATCAGGCCTATTGGCGCAAAATCTTTCAGGGAAGGATTACGTATGGGAGCGGAAGTGTTCCACAACCTTAAAAAAGTGCTTAAAAATCGCAATTTGTCCACTGCAGTTGGAGACGAAGGAGGTTTTGCTCCTGAACTTGACGGAACAGAAGATGCATTGAACTGCATACTGGAGGCTGTTAAAAATGCAGGGTACAAACCGGGCCGTGCCGAAGAGGGTGGAGATGTATCCATAGCTCTCGACTGTGCAGCTTCAGAGTTTTATGATAATGGCATTTATGACTATACCAGGTTTGAAGGTGCAGGCGCTGCCAAACGCACATCTGAGGAACAGGCAGCATATCTTGCAGAACTTATTTCTAAATTTCCGATCGATTCAATAGAGGACGGAATGGATGAAGCTGACTGGAATGGCTGGGTAAAGCTTAATGCAGCTATCGGAGATAAATGCCAGCTGGTTGGTGACGATGTGTTCGTGACCAATGTGGAGTATCTGAAAAAAGGTATCGAAATGGGTGCAGCGAATTCTATTCTTATTAAAGTAAACCAGATTGGGACCCTTACAGAAACTCTTGATGCCATTGAGATGGCACATCGTGCAGGGTACACATCAGTTACATCACACAGGTCAGGTGAAACAGAAGATTCGACTATTGCAGACATAGCGGTTGCCACAAATTGCGGACAGATAAAAACCGGTTCATTAAGCCGCTCTGACAGGATGGCAAAATATAATCAGCTTCTGCGTATTGAAGAAGAACTGGGAGAGAATGCAATCTATGGATATAAAAAAGTATACAGAAAATAACGAATTCAATAAAAAACCGCCTGTCTGTCAGGCGGTTTTTTATTTTGTATAAGATTCTTTCATTTTACAACTCACTGATCAGCTTTTCCAGGTACTCCCTGGTTTTTTTTGCCTCAGCATTAATGAACGCCAGATCACCCTGATACAGTCCCTCGACCACAAGAGGACCTCTTCTGAAACCACCCCTGTTCAGACGTTTTAACAACTTTGGAAAGTCAACCATACCTGTTCCCGGAGTAACACTCACATCTTTTGGCATCTTAAAATCCTTCACAGACATACCAAAAACTATATTATCAATATACTCAGCATCATCAACAGGATCAGTTAATCCGTCTGAATAATATAATACATTACCCGGGTCATACCAAAGTCCGAAATTTTTATGGTTTACCTTTTCTATAAATTTACGGCAACCGGCGCCTGTGCTATTCAGCCCTCCGTGAGTTTTAAGGCTCAGCCTGACTCCCTTATCTGCTGCATAGTCGCAACACTCTGCAATAGCCTCAAAATATCTGTCAGCCAACTCAGCATCAGTAACACCTCCAAGGTGAACTACGGGTGCGCCCAACCCGGCTGTGTTATCAATCCAACGCTTCAACTCCTCTATTCCTTCGTTTACTGAATTGCTGACATTAAAACTCCCTGCAGAAAGGGATGCAACTTTCATTCCTCGGCCGGTTACCTCATTACCAACAGCTACAGCCTGCTCAACCGTGGTTTCAAGTGTAATTATCCTGCCTCCTTTATCAGTCATGATCCCGGCATATTTATACCCGGCCTCTGCAATACCGTCCAATGCAACGCGGTAATCATGATTGAACCAGGGTCTGGTATAACAAGCTATCTGATAATCATCTTTTTTACACGAGGTCAGAATTGCCCCGGCGGCAGTTGATAACATTACCTTGCCAATAAAATTACGCCGCGAAATCCTTTTTGAATATTCTTGTCTTACCATGTTCCAAAAATTTAAAGTGTTTTGATTAGTATATCAATTATCAGTTCCCTTTTATGCGGGTCTCTGCAAAAAATTAATACCACACGTCACAACAGTGTCATCCGGATGAGCAACAGACACAATTGTTCAATTATTATGAAATCCCTGACTGCTTAATTCAACCGACCTGAAAAAATTATATTTGCTTTCCGACAAAGGATAATCCCATGATCCCATTCTGTGATAAAGGCTGCCTCCGAATCCTGTTTTAAACTTATACAGACCGTACAATGGATGTGCAGGGTCAGGCCCGGGGGCAACCCCAAACATATCATATTCATTGCATCCTCTGGCTTTGGAAATTTTAATTGCCTCCCATTGCAGAGCATAAGCAGGCATATAATTCCTGTGACAGGACGAAGATGCCCCATACAGGTATAACCCTCTTTTTCCGGTAATTATCAAGAACATAGCAGCCAATGGTTTTCTTTCAAACTCAGCCACAAGCAGCAACACTTCAGCAGGAGAACGGGAATCATTTGCTCGTGTTGAAAGAACAGTCTCAAAATATTTTAAATCATTAATGAAAAGATTATTCCTGACAGCAGTCTCTTTGTACAATTCATACCAGATATCAATACTTTCAATGCCAAGAGTTCTGACTGTCACGTTTTTCTTAAACGACAAACCAATATTATACCGTGTCTTTGGCTTCATTGAGGCCAGTAACTCTCCGGTACTTTTATTCAGGTCCACAAAAACTGTATTGGAAGGCAGGATGTTAAAAGCAGGCTTTCTGAAATTCCGGTTAACTGTGCTGATATTAAATCTCAGTTCCTGTGCTGACAGTCCGGGCTCTCCTTTCCAGCTGCCATTACTGTCGAAACAATCTTCATCTCTTGCCCACAGTGACTCCCAGCAAAGGTCATATCTGATCATTATACAATCTGCCGGCAAAAATGAACGTAAACATTCAGAAAGCTCTTCAAGAAATAGTCCCTGCCTCTCCTCTTCTGGTTCCAACTCAGGCCCGTAGGGCACATATGCAACAGAGTGTTTATGATCAACATGCTCAATAATAACCAATATATCTGAAACAACACAATTATTTACAGTGCAGGAGCTGTCTGAAAAGAGGTCTCTTGTTTTAAAATTCACAGCCATAGTGCCGGTTCCAAGCCTTTTTTTTACAGCAGACCAGAAAGCTGTCTGTTGAACAATAGAAGTTGAGAACAATTGCTTATTCTCTTTTAGATATACGTCATAAAGCATCTTTACTATTTTTCCGGAGGCAAAACCTGATATATTAGTTCAAGAGTTTTTTCCACGAGTTCCTGACCACCCTCAGGCCCCAGAAGGGTACTTGCAGGAACTGCCCCATATGCGCCACCTGCAATTGATCTTTCAACAGGCAGGTATGTGCCACCTCCGGCAAGCTGAACTATAAAAGTCTGTATAGCAGAACTGCGTGCTTTAATCCTCATACCATAATCCAGATATAATTCAAAAGGATTAGTTGCGATAACAACATCACCTATGCGCACTACGTGAAGCTCCACAGGCAATTTTGGCTGAACTTTTTCAAGATCATACCTCTCTTTAACACTCTGGCCTCTCTTAAGATACGAATGGATTCGTGTTATATCCCTGTACCATCTCTCTTTCTCCTTCAGCGAAGGATTTTCATCCAACTCTTTTTTCATCTCCTCAAACTGTTTCCTGTAACCTTCAGCTTCCCTGATGGCATCATCAACATCTTTCTGACTTATCAGCCTTCTCGACAACTCTGCTCTTTCCATTCTATGAATGAGAGCAGGATCCCAGTCAATATGGTCAGGCATATAGGGATAAACATCTGTCACCGCGTCAGCGATCTGGTTTGCTATTTTCTTTCTGTAGCCCATCCTCAGACGCAACCTCTCCTCAATTGTGTCAGATGGCGGATACATCATCTCCTGCATCCGTTGTTCAGCCCTGGCCCCAACCATGATTACAGTGCCCTGGTCGCCAGCCGAACCACATTGGGGAAGTACAAACACTTTATCTCCCAGCCTGTTCTTTATCTCCAGCCTTGTCTCATGCCAGAAGTCCGAACTGACAAAAAATTCACCTCCGGTAACCTGACAATCTGCTGCAATATTAATTACCACCCCGGTAAGTTCCTTCTTATTATCCCATGTATAAATAAGGTTAATAGTATGGTCTTCGAATCCCTCAATATGGCTGAAACCGGGCCTGTTTGTGCTGCCTGTTTTTATGGTCTCGCCAGTAAGTTGCGACTGAAGCCGGTTACGTGCAACAACTGCATGTCCCAACCCGTAACTTATTCCGCCAGGCTGGCGCTTTTCCCATGCCTCCTCAGCTCCCTTAGCTATCCTTTTGGAAATATAGTCAAGGCATTCTGCCGGAGTCATTGCGTCAAGTTTTACTCCGTATACACTTTCTGTATCAGTTGCAGAACTCACATAAGGTGCAGTATGACTGTGTGTTGCATGCATAATAATATCCTCTGCCTTTAATTCAGGAACAGCGCCTGTTATTAATTCCCTCACCCTGTCGCGTAAATTATTTTTTGAGCCGTCACGCATATCATCGCTGATACCTACAAGATCGCAGCTGATCATTATAACCTTCTCCGAAGAAGGGCCACTGCCATATTCAAGCGCCATAGAGGTTGCATATACCGGATCATGGATCCCTTCGGATATACGTGCATGAAACTGTCCGCTCAACAATACAGGCTTATCAGGAGTAATATCTGTCATAGACCAGCCAACCCTGAAATTCCCTGATCCGGCTTCTTCAACAACAGATTCTTTCTCTTTTTGGCTTGTACAACCGTTCATCAGAACTGTTACCAGCAGAAACGACACAGACAAACCCATTAATTTTAAATAGTTCATAATCAGATGTATTGAATTAAGTTAATTATAAATATATTATAAAAAGTGATTTATACTGTAATAGAAACTTCAAATATAAGCATTTTTTGATGTAGTAATGCAATTACAATATGCCAAATTGACAGGCTCTTCGCATAATCATAATAATGAATGCCGGATTATTTATGTACTAACAACTAATTGCCTTATTTGCGGGTGATCCCTGAAAAAGTTTTACTGGTCAATGTCATATCTTTTGAAACTCTCTGTCAGAAGATTAAACCATTAAAATCAGGAGCTGTGAAAAAAATAACCGGAAAAGAAAAAAGGAGGGGTAATGATAGAGGGTGTCTATGAAGACTATCCCGGCACTTATTACTATGCATTCGGATTTTAAGGGTGTATTTTGCAGATATTTGACAAAAAAAATTAAATTGAAAATTGTTATTTTTTGCAATAAACTGATTTTAATATTTTTATATCAGTTATGCCTCGGGTAAACAGCCTTATGTTGTTCATTTTTTTACTAATAATACTATATTTGACAAATATTAACTTATGAAACGAGCATGATTGTGAAATCACCCAAGGTGATGATTAAAATTGCGAGTTCCATATGATACCTTTGAGAATCATTAATTTTAATCATATGAAACGAGCATGTAAAATACTTACACCCAAGGTGATGATTAAAATTGCAAGTTCCATATGATACCTTTGAAAATAATTAATTTTAATCATATGAAACAACCACTAGCATACGTACATCCGGACGCTAAAATTGCAGAAAATGTTGTTATTGAGCCGTTCGTGTCGATCGACAGAGATGTTGTAATAGGTGAAGGTACCAGAATCGGTTCCAGTGTTACAATTTTGCCGGGCACCAGAATAGGGAAAAACTGCAATATCTTCCCGGGAGCTGTGATTGGAGCAATTCCACAGGACCTGAAATTCAAAGGTGAGTACACAACTGTTGAGATTGGTGATAATAATACTATAAGGGAGTATGTAACCATTAACAGGGGAACTATATCCAAAGGGAAGACAGTTATTGGCAATAATAATCTTTTAATGGCTTATGTCCATATTGCACACGACTGCCATCTGGGTAATTACCTGATCCTTGGCAATAACACACAATTGGCAGGAGAGGTGATAATTGACGACTGGGCAATTATTTCGGGCATGACAGGTATTCACCAGTTCTGCCGTATTGGTTCACATGTAATGATTGGAGGAGGCTCTCTTGTAAGAAAAGATGTTCCCCCATATATTAAAGCAGGCAGAGAACCCCTCGCATACATTGGTATTAACTCTATAGGCCTGCGCCGAAGAAACTATACAAACGAAAAAATAAGAGAAATCCAGGATATCTACCGCTATATTTATCAAAGAGGATTTAATACAGCTCAGGCTATTGAAATTATTGAAGCTGAGATGCCTGCAACTCAGGAGAGAGATGAGATCCTGCTTTTTGTCAAAGACTCGAAACGTGGTATAATCAGAGGTTATCTGCCTGATTAAAAAAGGGAGTTTACCTTATTTGTTCTTTTTACTGCATATTACTGCTTATGCCTTCGTTGCCATGGTTCCAGCCCTGGGCTATAAGAGGGATAACAGATGAGCCCGTTGTGATAAGCGCCGCACCTTCAGAGGCATTGGTGATCTCTCCGATAAAGGTGAAATCAGGGTCATTGATTACCTTATCTGAGTCTCCGGGGTCGAGGGTGAATAATAATTCATAGTCTTCTCCTCCGTTTAATGCAGCCACCAGAGGATTTATATTCATTTCCGATGCCAGTTTTTTTGTCTGGTCATCCATAGGAACCTTTTCTTCAAACAATCTGCATCCAACCTGCGATTTTTTACACAGATGAAGAATTTCAGAAGATAATCCGTCTGAAATATCGATCATTGAAGTGGGCTTGATACCCAGCTTCTCAAATTTACCGACTATATCTGCCCGTGCCTCCGGCTTAAGCTGTCTCTCCAATATATAATCATACCCCTGCAACTGCGGCTGCATATTTTGGTTTACTTTAAAAACCTCATTCTCACGCTCAAGCAGTTGCAATCCCATATATGCGCCTCCAAGGTCTCCTGTCACATAAAGAAGGTCGCCCTCTTGGGCACCGCTCCTGTAAACCAGGTTATTCCTGACCGCCTCTCCGATTACACTTATGCTTAGAGTCAGGCCGGTGAGCGAACTGGTTGTATCACCCCCGACCAGGTCAACTCCATATTTGTCACAAGCTGATATGATCCCTGAATATATCTCCTCAACCGCTTCTACACTGAACTTGTTTGAAATGGCAATACTGACAATTATCTGCCTGGGATGTGCGTTCATGGCGTAAATGTCCGACAGATTCACAATCACCGACTTATAACCAAGGTATCTCAGGGGTACATACATTAAATTAAAATGAACCCCTTCTGTTAAAAGGTCTGTTGACATTACGATGCACTTGCCAGGGTATTCGATCACCGCTGCATCGTCTCCAATCCCTGTCAGCGTGCTCTCATTCCTGGGTACAATACCTTTGGTAAGCCTTTCAATCAAGCCAAACTCACCAAGCTCCGATATCCTTGTCTGCTTCTTCTCTTTACTCATTGTTAATAAAAGACAAATAGGTGCGAAATCACTGTTTAGTTGGACAAAAATACCTATACTTTTATATCTTTGCAATTTATTTATGAACAGTCATTAACATTGATTGTTTAAAAGAGTAATAAGACTTTAATATGTCAGATCAGGATCAAATATTATCCAGGTTAACAGAGGAAAAATATAAATATGGCTTTTACACCGATATCGAAACAGATTTTATTGAAAAAGGGCTGAATGATTCGGTTGTGAAATCTATTTGGGAGAAAAAGGGGGAGCCTGACTTTATGCTCGAATTCAGGCTTGATGCTTTCAATAAGTGGAAGAAAATGAAAATGCCCGACTGGGCATATCTGAATGTTCCGCCTATTGATTTTCAAAACATGATCTATTATGCCGCCCCAAAAAAAAGTCCGCAATATAATAGCCTCGATGAGGTTGATCCGGAGCTTCTCGATACTTTCAATAAACTGGGTATCCCTCTTGAAGAGCAAAAACACCTGACAGGTGTTGCGGTCGATGCTGTGATGGACAGCGTGTCGGTTAAAACTACATTTAAAGAGGTGCTTGCCGAAAAAGGCATTATCTTTTGTTCATTCAGCGACGCCCTCCGCGAGCATTCCGATCTCGTGAAAAAATATATCGGAAACTCTGTTCCTGTTGCCGACAACTATTTTGCTGCTCTTAATTCAGCGGTTTTCAGTGACGGCTCCTTCTGTTATGTCCCAAAAGGAGTGAGGTGCCCGATGGAACTATCTACCTATTTCAGGATAAATGCAGCCAATACCGGACAGTTTGAACGCACACTGATAATTGCTGATGATGACAGTTATGTTAGTTACCTCGAGGGTTGTACCGCTCCCATGAGAGATGAGAACCAGCTCCATGCTGCTGTGGTTGAAATAATTGCAATGGACCGTGCTGAAGTAAAATATTCGACGGTTCAAAACTGGTATCCTGGTGATAAAAACGGGAAAGGTGGCATTTACAATTTCGTTACCAAACGGGGAATATGTCGCGGAGAAGGATCAAAAATAAGCTGGACGCAGGTTGAAACCGGATCGGCAATCACCTGGAAATATCCAAGCTGTATACTGCTGGGAAACAATTCAACAGGAGAGTTTAATTCGGTTGCGGTTACCAATAACCATCAACAAGCTGATACCGGATCAAAAATGATCCATATAGGTAAAAATACAAAGAGCACTATTGTATCTAAAGGTATTTCTGCAGGCCACAGCAATAACTCTTACAGAGGATTGGTCAAGATTATGCCGGGGGCAGTCAATTCAAGGAATTTTTCACAATGTGATTCTTTATTGCTAAACGATACCTGTGGAGCACACACTTTTCCCTATATAGAGGTTGGAAATAAATCATCTATAGTTGAACACGAAGCAACTACCTCAAAGATAGGAGAAGAGCAGATCTTTTACTGCAACCAGCGCGGAATTGATACTGAAAAAGCAATCGGCATGATAGTAAACGGCTATGCCAGGGATGTACTTAATAAACTCCCGATGGAATTTGCAGTGGAAGCCCAAAAACTACTGGAAATAAGTCTTGAAGGAAGTGTAGGTTAACATGTGCTTATTAATAAAAGGAGATAAAACAATAACAGGCATTTTAATTAAGATATTATGTTATCAATAAAAAACTTATACGTCTCGGTTGAGGACATGGAAATACTAAAGGGTATAAATCTGGAGATCAGGACGGGCGAAGTACATGCTATCATGGGGCCCAACGGCTCCGGAAAGAGTACCCTGGCAAATGTGCTTGCAGGCAAGGAGGAATTTGTTGTTACCAAAGGGGAAATAACCTATTTGGGTGAAGATCTATTAGAAATGGCGCCGGAAGACAGGGCAAGAAAAGGCATATTCCTCAGCTTTCAGTATCCTGTCGAAATTCCGGGTGTTCCGATGGTAAACTTTCTGAAAACCGCAGTGAATGAACATCGCAAATATCGGGGAGAGCAAGAGCTGACCGCAGGTGAATTCCTTAAGCTGATGAGACAAAAAAAGGAACTTGTTGAAATGGATGCCCAGCTGACAAACCGGTCAGTAAATGAAGGATTCTCAGGAGGAGAAAAGAAAAAAAATGAAATCTTCCAAATGGCTCTGCTCGAACCCAGGCTGTCTATCCTCGACGAGACAGATTCGGGATTGGACATAGATGCACTGAAAACTGTAGCTCATGGAGTCAACGCATTAAAAAAACCTGATAACGCCACTATTGTTGTAACTCACTATCAGCGACTACTGGATTATATAATACCTGATCATGTGCATGTCCTCTATAGAGGCAAAATTGTTAAATCTGCCGGTAAGGAACTGGCTCTTGAACTGGAGGAGAAGGGTTACGACTGGATTAAACAAGAAAACGGATTTTAAAATGAGTGTACTGGTAGAAAAAGCTGACGTGTCATTAAGATATACCGGGCATTACAACGAGGTGAAAGATCTCCTGTTGCAAAACTCGGCAGATATCCTGAATGCCGGCAGAAAAAAAGCTCTGCAGGACTTTGTATTGCAGGGAATTCCAACCCGCAAAAATGAAAATTATAAATATACTAACCTCCAGCCACAATTCTTTCCGGATTTTAGATTTATTCATCTTCGTGAACCAGCTGAGGTTGACATCAATGCAGTTTTTCGTTGTGATGTTCCCCAGTTGGATACCTATCTGGCGTTTATTTTCAACGGATGGTATTATGAAAAGAACTATCAGGCAGCCGGACTGCCTGACAATGTAATACTTACAGGCCTGGAGCAGATATCAGGCGAAAAACCTGAATTGCTTGACAAATACGGCCAGCTGGCAGACACAGCTGCCGACCCTCTCGTGGCTCTCAATACCGCCTTTGCAAAAGACGGATATTTTCTCTATATACCAAAGAATACAGCTCTGGAAAAACCAATCCAGCTTATCAATTTTTTACAGTCCGCTCATGACACATTCGTTACCCAACGTAACTTCATCTACCTAGAAGAGGGTGCCAGTGTAAAAATTATCAGTTGCGACCATACCCTCAACCTTAATAAATATCTGAACAATTCAGTGACCGAAATATTCATCGGTCCTAATGCTTCACTTGAATATTATGCCTTGCAAAACCAGCATAATAACACTACAAGCCTTAATTCTGTATTTATACATCAGCAAAAAGATTCTGAGGTGACAACTCTGAATTCTTCCCTGCACGGAGGCCTGATAAGGAATAATCTGAATATTGTCCTTGACGGAGAAAACTCATCTGCAAATATGTTTGGAATGGCATTCATTGACCGCAGACAGCATGTTGATAATTTCACAAAAGTTATTCATGCAAAACCTCACTGTCAAAGTAATCAGATTTATAAAACAGTCCTTGATGATAATTCAACAGGAGCATTCTCCGGACGGATCCACGTAATGCGTAACGCACAAAAGACCAATGCATTCCAGAGGAGCAACAATCTCCTGCTAACCGATAAGGCGACCATGCAGGCCAAACCACAGCTCATTATAGATGCCGATGACGTAAAATGCAGTCACGGAGCAACAATCGGACAGATTGATGAAGAGGCGCTGTTCTATATTCGTGCAAGGGGAATTGAAGAAAGACAAGCACGCCTGATGCTGATGACTGCCTTTGCTCACGAGGTGATCCAGCAGATAAAGGTGATCCCCCTGCGCAATCGTATCGACGAACTGGTGGAGAAAAGACTGAAAGGGGAAGTTGCCAGGTGCCATGAGTGCGCATATAATTGCGAATGTTAAAATCTACAATATTAAAATATCGCCTGTAAAGGCTATTATAAACTGATTATGCATTTCGATATTAATAAGATCCGTAACTATTTTCCTGTTTTGCGCCGGGAAATATATAATAAACCTCTTGTCTACCTCGACAATGCAGCCTCCACCCAGAAACCACTGCAGGTATTGATGTCTTATGAAAAAATACACAATGACTACTACGGGAATATCCACAGGGCTGCCCACCTGATGGCTGATAAAGCAACTGCTGATTTTGAAGTGGTTCGCGAAAAAACAAGGAGTTTCATAAATGCAGCATCAGTAAAGGAGATAATTTTCACAAAAGGGACTACAGAAAGTATTAACCTGGTAGCTGCCTCTTTCGGAGAACAATTTATAATACCGGGAGATGAAATTATTGTTACGGAAATGGAGCATCACTCCAATATTGTTCCCTGGCAGCTGCTCACAATCAGAAAAGGAGCTAAAATTATCAAATTGCCAATCTCCGATACCGGTGAACTTCAAACAGGATTGCTCTCCGAATTGATCAATGAAAGAACAAAACTAATCGCAATCACTCATGTTTCTAATGTGCTGGGAACCATCAATCCCGTAAAACAGATCATCGAAACCGCTCACGCTGCCGGAGTTCCTGTCATGGTAGACGGAGCCCAGGCAGTGCAGCATTTACCCTTAGATGTTCAGCACCTTGATGCAGATTTTTATGCCTTCTCTGCTCATAAAATGTATGGTCCCAACGGAGTTGGTATTTTATACGGAAAAGAGAAGTGGTTAGAACAAATGCCCCCCTACCAGGGAGGAGGAGAGATGATCTCAGAGGTTACCTTCGAAAAAACAACATTCAGTGAAATACCATTTAAATTTGAAGCCGGTACTCCAAACATTACAGGAGTCATTTCATTCGGAGGAGCAATTGATCTTCTGACAGAAGTTGGAATGGCCAATATTGCTGAATGGGAAGAAAAGCTTTTGCACTATGCCACCGCCAGTCTGAAATCAATTAAGGACCTTACGATATACGGGGAATCCAGTCATAAATCCGGTGTTATCTCATTTAATATTAAAGATATACATCCTTATGACCTGGGCATGCTTCTCGATAAATCAGGAATTGCTGTTCGCAGCGGTCACCATTGCGCAGACCCGCTGATGAAACACTATAATATACCTGGCACAGTACGTGTATCGTTCGGCATTTATAACACTGAGAATGAAATAGACCGGCTTATAATTGCACTGAATAAAGCCATCGGGATGCTTAAATAAAACTGATTAAACTGTTATATACACATGAAAAAATACCTTCCTGATTGGTTTATTACCGGACTGCTCATTATGATAGTGGCAGCATGGATAAAACCCGGGATTGGTATGACAGAAGCTGCCGTCAACCTCAGCCTGTTTATTGACATAGGTGTTATCCTGATCTTTTTGTTTTACGGATTGAAGCTTGATCCCGTAAAGCTTAAAGCAGGCATGCGCAACTGGAAAATGCACCTTTCTGTTCAGATGACTACCTTTCTTGTATTCCCTTTGCTTGTCTTACCCTTCTACCCTCTCCTGAAAAATACAAGCATGGAAATATTCTGGATGGGAATGTTTTTTCTTGCAGCGCTTCCCTCAACAGTGTCATCATCGGTAGTGATGGTGTCCATTGCAGGAGGTAATATCCCCGGTGCAATATTTAACGCAAGCATATCAGGAATCATAGGAATTATCATGACCCCCTTCTGGATGGGACTCTTCATGTCAACACAGTCAGTCGGAATGGATTACTCTCATGTCCTCGTTCAACTGATCACACAAATCATTCTACCTGTTGTTGCAGGCCTCATTCTGCATAAATTTATGGCGCGGTGGACTGACAGGCATATTCATAAATTTGCCACTTTTGACAAAATAATAATACTGCTGATAGTTTATGAATCCTTCAGTAATTCATTCATGGCCGGGATCTTTTCCTCTGTAAGCTGGACTGCCCTGGCTCTTGTTTCTGCAACGGTAATTATTTTGTTCTTCATTATTATGAATTTCACACGGCTTCTGGCCCGACTCCTTAACTTTTCACGAGAGGACATGATAACCCTGCAGTTCGCCGGGACAAAAAAATCGCTCGTCCACGGATCTGTTTTTGCCAGTCTCCTTTTTGGCAATATAAGTACTGCCGGCATCTGGCTGCTGCCAATAATGATATATCACAGTTTTCAACTCTTCTATATTAGTATTGCAGCCCGGAAAATGCAAATTGCTGAAACCTGATAATCTTTTTAAAATACAATTTGAGTCTCATATATTTGTCAGCACCCAAAAAATTCCGACATTTGTATCCTTTAATAATATCAGACAATGAGCATCGAAGAAATTCAAAAAGATATAATCGAAGAGTTCTCACTCTATGAAGACTGGATGGACAAATATGGTTACCTGATCGAACTCGGTAACAAGCTCGAAGAACTGGATCCTGAATATAAAACAGATCAATATCTTATTAAAGGGTGCCAGTCAAGAGTCTGGCTGGTTGCCAAAAAGAGAGATGGAAAAATATTTTTCAAAGGTGAAAGTGATGCAGTAATTGTAAAAGGCCTTGTAGCACTTCTGTTAAGAGTTTTTTCAGGACGGTCGCCAAAGGAGATAACAGAGAGCGAACTGCATTTTATCGATGATATAGGACTGAACCGTCACTTGTCCCCGACCCGGTCTAACGGATTGCTGGCAATGGTAAAACAAATCAGGCTTTATGCTGTTGCTTATAGTAGACTGGATAATTAGGAGGGAACGTGTTATGGATAAAAGAATTGACAAAATAATAGCAAACCTGAAAGAGGTCTATGACCCGGAAATTCCTGTAAATATTTATGATCTGGGACTTATCTATAACGTTGATGTTGACGAAAACAACAATGCTAATATTATCATGACGCTTACAGCACCGGGATGTCCGATGATTGATGTCCTGCTTGATGATGTAACAGCTGCAGCCAAATCGGTCGACGGGATCGAAACTGTTAATGTTGATTTGACTTTCGACCCGCCGTGGGATAAGTCAATGATGAGCGAGGAGGCCAGGCTGGAACTGGGCTTCTTTTAATCAATGAAAACCGGATAAAGGTTACCATTAAAGACCCGGCAAATATGGAACAACCGGATAAAATACCGGAACTGATAAAAAAACAGGCTGATCATCTTGGTTTTTCAGAATGCGTGATCATGCCGGCAATGTCGCTGGAAGAGGAAAAAAGTCATTTTGACAGCTGGTTAAAAAAAGGGATGTACGGGGGAATGACATATATGGCCAGGAATAAAGATAAGCGGCTTGATCCCCGCTTACTTTCTGAAAATGCAAAAACTATAATTCTGGTTCTTCAGAATTATTATACTAACGAGTATCAGGAAGAGCCCGCTTCTCCGGTAATTTCAAAATATGCTTTTGGCGCCGATTATCACCGGGTTATCAAAAAAAAACTAAAAAAACTCCTTGTTTATATCCAACAGGAGATCCTTCCCTGCAAGGGAAGGCCCTTTACAGATTCAGCGCCAATACTTGAAAGGGCCTGGGCAAGAAAGGCAGGACTGGGATGGATTGGAAAAAACAGCAACCTTATATCAACACGTTACGGGAGTTTTTTCTTTATCGGAGAACTCCTCCTGGATGCTGAACTGCCATATGATAAAACAGAACCCGTGAGCGACCACTGTGGATCATGTACCCGCTGTATAGATGCATGTCCTGCTAAAGCAATAGTGGCAGACAGAGTTGTAGATGCCCGTAAATGTATATCTTATCAGACCATTGAACGGAAGGAAGGTCCGGATGAATCCTTTAAGGGAAAGTTGGCAAACCGGTTGTTTGGCTGCGATATTTGTCAGGATGTTTGTCCATGGAACCGTAGTCCTGAACCCCACAATGAACCGGAATTTATCCCGGATCCAAGAGTGATCAAAATGAGCCGCCATGAGTGGCTTAATATCGATGAGGCTCTGTTTGGCGAACTCTTTGAAGGGTCTGCTATTCAGAGAAGAGGATATAAAGGCATAAAAAAAAACCTGGAGTTTTTAACCAATGACAAAAAAAACATCAAATAGTCACAGGACAAAAAATAAAAAACTGTACCGGACAAGCAGAAAAAAAAGGCGTCAAACTTATAAGATGAAACTACTTAAATATCTGGCAGTAATTGTTTTAACCGTAATTACACTGTCTGTACTGCTGTTTATTACAGTGTTCCTCGGATTTACAGGACATGTGCCGGCAACAGCCCGGTTACTGCAAATCAATAATCCCCAGGCCTCGGAAGTGTATTCAGAAGAGGGGAAGCTGTTAGGCAGGTACTATATTGAAAACCGCAGTAATGTCTCTTTTAATGAGATTTCACCAAATGTCATACATGCCCTTATAGCTACCGAAGACGCCAGATTCTACGAACACAGGGGCATTGATGAAATTGCACTGTTAAGAGTGCTGGTAAAAACTTTAATATTTCGCGACAGAAGCGCCGGCGGAGGCAGTACTCTCAGTCAGCAGATAGCAAAAAATCTGTTTCCCCGGAATGATATTGGCATCCTGTCATTACCGGTCAATAAACTCCGTGAATCAATTATCGCCTACAGGCTTGAAAAAATTTACAGCAAAGAAGAGATCCTGACTCTATACCTTAACACAGTGCCCTTTGCAGAAAATATTTTTGGAATTGAGATAGCCGCAGAAAGATTTTTCAGCAAAGCACCAAAAGACCTGACAGTTGAAGAGGCTGCTGTTTTGATAGGGATGCTGAAAGCCAACAACGTCTATAATCCAAGAACACACCCTGTCCGGTCGCAGGAGAGGCGGAACATTGTAATAAGCCAGATGGCATTAAATGGCTACATCTCAGAGGAAGAAGCTAAAGTTCTAAAAGCTAAACCAATGGAGATAAGATACAGGCGTATATCATATAATGAAGGACCGGCTCCCTATTTCCTGGAAATGATGAAGCCTGAATTACTCGAATGGTGCGCCGGTAATGTAAAAGAAAATGGAGATCCCTGGAATCTATATGCCGACGGGTTACAGATACAAACCACAATAAATTCAGATTTCCAGTTTTATGCCAGGCAGTCAGTTAATGAACATATGAAAGACATTCAAAGGGTATTCGACAGCCACTGGGCAAATGCAGATCCATGGCGAGGCAGCAACGATATTCTTGAAAGGGCAGTTCAGAGAACCGACCGGTATAAAAAAATGACAGCCGCCGGATACTCCAAAGACCAGATTGATGAGGCATTCAATCAAAAAACAAAAATGCTTCTCTTCACGTGGGAGGGAATGAAAGAGGCTGAAGCAACTCCGCTGGATTCAGTAAAACACTACCTGAAGCTTTTAAATACCGGATTCCTTGCTTTAGACCCCTTTTCGGGAGCAGTAAAGGCATGGGTAGGGGGGATCGACTTCAGGTTTTTTAAATATGACCATGTGCTCTCCGGGCGACAGACAGGATCAGTCTTTAAACCGTTCGTATACCTTTCGGCCCTGGAGAACGGAGTAAGCCCCTTTGAATATTATCCGAATGCAAAAAAGGTTTATGAGGAATTTAATAATTAAAGTTTCCCACATAGGAAAGTGTTGATAAAAGCGAAAATTAAAATTT
>CAZBWK010000008.1:0-45907 GCA_964495655.1 uncultured Prolixibacteraceae bacterium
AACAATTTGCCAACGGATTGAAAAAACTGGGAATAAAGAAAGGTGACAGAGTTGCAATATATCTTCCCATGGTTCCTGAACTGGTTATTTCTATGCTGGCCTGTGCACGCATCGGAGCTATCCACTCGATTGTGTTTGCAGGCTTTTCAGCTTCAGCCCTTGCCGACAGGATCAACGATGCCAAAGCTAACCTGCTGATAACTTCAGACGGCGGGTTCAGAGGAACAAAATCTATTCCTATGAAGGGAATTGTTGATGAGGCACTGGAAACATGTCCGTCTATAAAAAATGCTATTATTCTCGAGCATACTAAAGATGAGGTCAAATTAGTTAAAAACCGCGATTTATGGTGGCATGATGTCATTAAAGGAGTTGGCACTGACAATAAAGCAGAGGAGATGGATTCCGAAGATGTACTGTTTATACTCTATACATCGGGATCTACGGGTAAACCCAAAGGAGTTGTACACACAACCGGGGGCTATATGGTTTATGCTGAATATACTTTTAAAAATGTATTTCAATACAGCGATGGCGATATATTCTGGTGTACTGCCGATATTGGCTGGGTAACCGGCCATTCATACATTGTTTACGGTCCGCTCCTGACAGGTGCTACATCGGTTATGTTCGAAGGAGTGCCAACATATCCCGATGCAGGCAGGTTCTGGGAAATAGTAGACAAATATCAGGTTAACCAGTTTTATACTGCCCCGACCGCTATACGTGCACTGGTGGCACAGGGCGACGAGTGGGTTACAAAGCACGACCTGAGTTCACTTAAGGTTCTCGGCACAGTGGGTGAACCTATCAATGAAGAGGCCTGGCGCTGGTATCACGACCTGGTGGGGAAAGGAAAGTGTCCCATTGTCGATACATGGTGGCAGACTGAAACAGGCGGGATCATGATTACCCCGCTTGCCGGCATAACTCCGACAAAACCTTCACTGGCCACATTGCCGCTTCCCGGAATTCAACCTATACTTGTTGATCCCGAAGGTAATGAACTTAAAGGTAACAGTGTAGAGGGAATATTGTGCATCAAATTCCCCTGGCCGGGCATGATCCGCACCACATATGGAGATCACAAGCGTTGCTATATGACCTATTTCTCGGCATATAAGAACCTCTATCTGACAGGCGACGGCGCCAAACGTGACGAAGAAGGTTATTACAGAATAATCGGAAGGATCGACGATGTCATAAATGTATCGGGGCACAGGATTGGGACAGCAGAGGTTGAAGATGCGATCAACCAGCATCCAAAAGTGATTGAATCGGCTGTGGTCGGTTATCCTCACGAAATTAAAGGGTCTGGTATTTATGCTTATGTTATTTGTGAAGATATGTCGGATGATGACCTTTCAAACATTGAAAATGAAATCCGGAGTACAGTTAACAAGTTCATCGGCCCTATTGCTAAGCCTGATAAAATTCAGATTGTAAGCGGACTTCCGAAAACACGCTCCGGAAAAATTATGAGAAGAATTCTCAGAAAGATTGGTGAAGGAGATGCCAGTAACCTTGGAGATACCTCCACATTGCTCGATCCGGGCGTTGTTGAGGAGATCATCAGCGGTGCAAAAGTGCCGGTAAAACGATAAAAACACTTAAAAAGACATCTCGTTACGGGATGTCTTTTTTTTTATAATCATTCAAAAAACAAACTATGAATAATCAAAAAATAATGAACAGATGGTTCGTAGTGATCGGGGCCATCCTTATCCAACTGGCATTAGGTGCAATCTATGCATGGTCGGTATTTACCCCGGAACTGACAAACCTTGATGGAACATACAGATTTTCTGCAGGCCAGGCAGCATGGATCTTTTCGGCAGGACTTTTTGTTTTTGCCCTGGTCATGATCTGGGCAGGACGAAAGCTGGCATCACTGGGGCCACAAAAACTTGCCATGGCAGGGGGCATAACCCTTGGCACAGGTTATGTGCTCGCCGGTATCTTCGGAGGCAGTTTTATACCTCAGCTTGTCTTTATCGGTATTATCGGTGGCGCCGGTATAGGACTTGCATACGTTGTGCCTATTGCTGTCGGGGTGAAATGGTTTCCCGACAGGAAAGGGATGTTAACCGGACTTGCAGTTGCCGGATTTGGATTCGGTGCTACAATCTGGGTTAAGTGGGCCGGTTCCTGGGGAGGCGGATTATTGAACAACCTGCAATTATTCGGTCTCGACGGATTAAGAAGTGTATTTGTACTCTACGGAATTATATTTGCCGCCATGGTTCTCATAGGAAGCCTGGTGATGAAGGATCCCCCCAAAGGATGGCTGCCTGAAGGATACACACCTCCTGCCGCAAATTCCTCAAAAGCAGCCGGACATGTAAACTTCGATTCTCATGAGATGCTCAGAACACCTCAGTTTTATATGCTTTTCATGACTTTTGTTTTCTCTGCGCTTGCCGGACTGATGGTTATTTATTGCATAAACCTGTTCGGTATTGATGCACTCACTTTTTCTAAACTGGGTTCTCTCGATACCGGAAATCCTGAATTTAAAACTACAGTCGAATGGGCCAGCGCTGTTGCCGGCACTGCAATGGCAGTATATGCTATCCTTAACGGACTGGGAAGGATTATTTGGGGTGTTATCTCGGATAAAATTGGTAGAAAATTGTCAATATTTCTGATGTGCCTTTTACAGGGAATCATAATGCTTCTACTGTTCAGTATGGGGGCCCATACAACAACACTAGTGGCTGCTGCTGCTATTATCGGATTTAACTTTGGAGGTAATTTTGCCCTTTTCCCTGCTGCAACAGCAGATTTTTTCGGAAATTCAACTGTTGGTAAAAACTATGGATTTGTATTTTTCAGCTATGGTATTGCAGGTATTGCCGGACCGCAAATTGCAGGCCTGTTTAAAGATGCCGCCCGGGGCGCAGAAACCCCGGCTGCATGGCTTACGCCCTTTATTATAGCAGGAGTAGCTTGTATTGCAGGAGCTGTGCTGATACTATTGGCAAAGCCTCCTAAAAAATGATCACTGATATTTTATAATAATTTGTTATACGGTAAAATATTATTTCAATATTAACCCCCTAATCACTCATTTGAGGCTTTTTCCACATCAGGAGAAGGTTAAGGGAGTATTTATGAAAATAAATGTTATCAAACAGGTGAAAAAATAGTTGTTATTAAACATTTTATTTGGAATTTTGCGCCTTCAAATTTACCATAAACAAATTAAAAATATCATAACAAATGGCCATAAAGAAATTAGACAGTATTTTTAAGCCAAAGAGAATAGCATTGATTGGGGTTTCAAATAAGCCCGACAGTGTGGGCGGAATTACCCTCCGGAACCTGGTTGGCGGAGGGTATAACGGAGTTGTCTATCCTGTTAATCCAAAGAGAGAAGCGGTTTTTGGAATCCCTTGTTATCCCGACGTAAAAAGCCTTCCGAAGGTCCCCGATCTAGCAGTTATAATGACCGCAGCAAAATTAGTCCCTAATCTGGTGCGGGAGTGCGGAGAAGCCGGTATTCACGGAATTATAATTATGTCAGCAGGATTTAAAGAAGCGGGTCCTGAAGGGAAAGCACTTGAGGAACAGGTAAAGGCTGAAAAAAATAAATTCCCTGACATGAGGATCATAGGGCCTAACTGCTTAGGTATCCTGGTACCCGGACAGAGCATGAATGTGAGTTTTGCAAACGGAATGCCCGAAAAAGGACATGTTGCCTTTATATCTCAGTCAGGCGCCCTCTGTACATCTGTACTCGACTGGGCTTATGAATCACATATAGGGTTTTCCTATTTTGTGTCTATCGGAAACTCAATGGATGTGAACTTTGGCGATTTGATCGATTACTTCGGACAGGATCCAAATACAAAATCTATTGTTCTTTATGTCGAATCATTATCATATGCCAGAAACTTCATGTCGGCCGCCCGCGCATTCTCACGGGAAAAACCGATCATTGTATACAAATCGGGACGTTTCCCTGAGTCAGCAGCTGCAGCAGCCTCACATACCGGAGCGCTTGCTTCCGAAGATTCAATCTATGACGCGGTTTTCCGCAGAGCCGGACTTGCCAGGGTATATGAATTTGGCAACTTGTTCGATTTTACCGACCTGGTTGGCAGAAAAAGAATACCCAAAGGAAACAGGCTTGCTATTGTAACTAATGCAGGCGGTCCTGGTGTAATGGCAACTGATACACTGATCTCTTTGGGTGGGAAGCTTGTTAAGCTTTCTGATGGAACAATGCAGAAGCTGAATGATTACCTTCCCCCATTCTGGTCTCACGGAAACCCTGTTGATGTCCTTGGGGATGCCACTCCTGAAAGATTTGCCAGGGCAACTGAAATCGTACTTGAGGATAAAAATGTAGATGCTGTTCTGGTATTGCTGACACCCCAGGCAATGACTGCCCCGACGGAAACAGCTGAAGCTATCACCAAAATGGCCTCTAAAACTTCAAAGACTATCATGGCTGGATGGCTGGGTGGTGCTAATATGCGTGAAGGTATTCAGATTTTCAATCAGGCGGGTATTTCAAGCTATCCAACACCAGAGCAGGCAATTGGTGCATTTATGACACTTTCACAATATGCAGAAAACCAGGAAATGCTGTATGAAACCCCAAAAGAGATTCCTGTTTCATTCCAGTACGACCGGGATATGCTGCGTGAAAAATATATCCACGAAGTATTTCCTAAAGCTAAGATCCTTAATGAGGATGATTCAAAAATGCTCATTAATGACTACGGCATCGATACAACTCACCCGACACCTGCTGCAACTGAAGATGAAGCTGTGGAGATTTCAGCAAAAAAAGGATATCCTGTGGTACTGAAAATTTATTCTCCTGATATTACACATAAATCGGATGTCGGTGGTGTTGCCCTGAATATAAAAGATGAAGAGATGGTCAGGGCTACCTTCAGAAACATGGTAAAAACAGCCGCGGCAAAACGCCCTGATGCAAGAATTCAAGGTGTTACCGTACAGCGTATGGTTGACCCTAAAGATGCTGTGGAACTTATCATAGGTATCAAAAAAGATCCCTCTTTCGGCACTGTAATGCTTGTGGGCATGGGTGGTACTACAGCCGAGTTATTCAAGGATAAACGACTGGAGTTTCCTCCGTTAAACGAACGTCTGGCAAAGCAGATGCTGGAATCACTGCAGATTTATCCTTTGTTGCAGGGATACCGCGGAGCACCGGCAAAAGATATCGACAAGCTGGTGGAAGTCCTGATCAGGATGTCATACCTGGCAGCTGATTATCCGGAAATAAAAGAGCTTGACATTAACCCGCTTATTGTTACTCCTAAAGATATTATTGCACTGGATGCCAGGATCGTTGTTGATGAGGATGTACTTGGGAAACATGTAAAGGATTATTCACACCTTATACTACGTCCCTATCCGGAAAGGCTCCTCCGGACAGCACAGTTGAAAGACGGTTCTACAGTCACCTTAAGGCCTATCAAACCAGAAGATGAGCCTATGTGGCTTGAACTTCTCGGCAGTTGCTCAAAAGAGTCTATCTACCACCGCTTCAGATACGATTTCTATTACGACTCACATGAAGTGGCGTCGCAGTTCTGCTTTATTGATTATGACAGGGAAATTGCAATAGTTGCGGAGATTGAAGAAGAAGGAAAGAAAAAAATAATTGGTGTCGGCAGATTAATCGCTGATCCTGATGTTGAAATAATGGAATATGCAATTTTGATTACAGATGCATGGCAGAAAAAGGAACTTGGTTTTATAATTACTAATTACTGTATAGAGATTGCGAAGTTGAGAGGTATTAAAATAATGGTTGCGGAAACCACCCGCGATAACAAACCGATGATCTCTGTATTTAAAAAATTGAATTTCAAAATCAGGTTTAATGAAGATTCTACTGTATCAGTCAGAAAAGAGATAACAGCTGAAGATTAGCAGGCAGGCTGTTAACTTCATAATAGATTCCGGCAGTCAGTAACTTCGTTGCTGTACCATTAGTGAAACAGAAATATGGACATTGAAAAAATTACAGAAGCTGTAAAACTTATACGGAAATCGAAGTACATGATTGCCTTTACAGGTGCAGGGGTTTCAGTGGAGAGTGGCATTCCGCCCTTCAGAGGTTCAGGAGGTTTGTGGAATACAACTCATCCGATTTTTGTGGAGATTGAATATTTCCACAAAAAACCCCTTCAGGCCTGGAAAAAGATAAAAGAGGTGTTTTACGACAAGCTGGGAGATGCCGAGCCAAACATTGCCCATCTCGTGCTGGCAAAGATGGAAAAAAGAGGATTCCTTGAATCTGTAATTACCCAGAATATTGACCACCTTCATCAAAAAGCAGGAAACAAATTTGTATATGAGCTTCACGGCACTTACCGTCGCCTTGTCTGCACTGAGTGCAACTCAGAATATGATATGAGTTTTGCCGATCTTAACTATTTACCACCCACCTGTTATATTTGTAAAGGTATCTTAAAACCTGATATAGTCTTTTTTAATGAACCAATTCCTGCATTTGCCAGGAAACGATCATTTGAAGAGGCAGAGAAAGCTGACCTGATCCTGATCATAGGCACTCACGCAGAGGTTCTTCCTGCTGCCGAAATTCCGAAAATAGCCAAAAATACCGGCGCTAAAATTATTGAGATCAACATAAAACCATCATATTTTACCCATAGCATTACGGATATTTTTATTGAAGCTAAAGCGACTGAAGCAATGAAAGAGATGGGAAAACAGTTGTATCTCTGAATGAGATCCGTTCGCTGAAAGCGAACGGCAATGGATATAGCACTGAACTATCTGTCTGCCAATACCGGAGCCTTATCCTTTACCGTCGGCTTGAGCCGACGGACTGCATATTGCCTGACTAATAACTTCTATTGTTTTTTTAAAATTTTTTCACTGCAAAAATCAAGAATTATCTGCTTATGGTCAAATGCCATGGGAGGTAAAGCAGAAAAAGAAAACCATCCGGCCAAATCAGCATCATCATCTCCTTCGGCATTACATCGTGATTCCAGTTCGGCATAAAATACAACTGAGATGGTCCTGCCCCGTGGATCTCTGTCGATTGAATCATATACTCTGAATTGTCTCATCTCCTCCAAACCTACTCCTGTCTCCTCCCTTAATTCCCTGATACATGACTCCTGCAAAAGCTCATTTATTTCAATAAATCCGCCGGGTAGGGCCCATTTTCCTTTGAATGGTTCATTGCCGCGCCTGATCAACAATACAGAAAAAGGATCAGTATCTTTCACATATACTATGGCATCTACTGTTAAAGCAGGCCTGGGATACCGGTATGAATACATCTGCTGTTTATTTTAGAAGATTTACTTATTTGTATGATCTTTTTTTGTGTACCTGTAAATAAGACCTATTACAAATACAACTATTAATAGATATATGAGCAGTTCAATCCGTTCCATAAGCATCAATTATTTTCTTCATTACACGTAATTTATGGGTGTAACGTTTCAAATCCGCATTAAAAATTCCGAACTGATCCAAATTATCCACTCTTACTTTACCGGATGCATGTATTATCTTGTTCTGTTTCCAGATTATTCCGACATGCACCACATTCCCCGCTTCATCATCAAAAAAAGCCAGATCACCAGGCTCCGATTCATCGGGAGATCGAATTGGCTGTCCCTCGTCTGCCTGCTTTGATGCATCACGGGGTATCTTTATTCCTATCATTTTGTAAATAATCTGTGAATAACCGCTGCAATCTATTCCGAAGGGAGACCTCCCGCCCCAAAGATATGGTGCATTCACATATAGTAATGCCTGGTTAACAGCCAGATTGCGGGGATCTTTTACCTTTCCGTAAAGCACCCTGCCCGGTGAGCTGTATTTTTCTTTGCCAACCGAAAATTCTTTTAACAGGGGCCTCCATAATGGCAGTGAACTGCCTGCTGCAAGCATTATATTCTGATCATCCTTTATCTTGACCATGCTGATCAAATCACCTGTAACAGCAACAGGACTTTTTTCTATTTTTTCTGGCATCCGCTTATCAATCCGGGTAATCATCTTTTCGTCAATCCATCCTGTATACCCGTCCCATGCAAGCCTGACCCTGCACCACCCAACCATCTCCTCCATTATCTCCATATGTTCACCAAATAATATCTGGGTTACCATTTCACTCTTTTCAGACGGCTCCTTTCTGACAGGTATAACACTAAGACTGGATATTCCGTAATGCATTAAATAAATTTATTAACTTTATTTCGAAAAAATTTATGACACTATTGCACCGATTAATACAAATCTATGAAATTGTCGTGAGATAAAAAACCGGCTGCTGAATGATCCAAATAAATTACAATTATTATTTTTGGTCATGTATCCAAATAAATTGAGAAGCCTGTGATTTTGAAATTTAATAAACTCTATATGATCCGTAATTTATTACAAAAAATTAAAGGTTACACACTGATAATATTTTGGATAGCTGTTTTTCTGTTAACTGCAGTTATACTTTTTCTGATATTGCCTGGTGAACCTAAATTCAAGTTTGAGTATCAGAAAGGGTTTCCCTGGAAACATGAAAACCTGGTTGCTCCATTTGATTTTGCTATTTTAAAAACACCGGGAGAGATAGAAAAAGAAAAGTCGGAACAACTAAGCATGGTAACACCATATTTTTCCGAAGACACTTCTGTCGTTTCTCAAAAACTGGCAATGCTGGAAGCTGACTGGCAGAGCATATCAGACACCGGACAAATAAACAATGAGGTATTAAACCAGATAAGGCTGTCTCTGACAAGTCTTTACGAACAAGGGATAATGCAGCGATCACCTGAAACCCACAAAGAACTTGAGGGGAAAAATGAAATTAAAAAAAGATCAGGTACTGCGGTGGAAAAAATATCAGTCAGTGAACTGTTTTCTGAAAAAACAGCATATACACATTTCACAAATAGCATCAGGGGAATAGCGGACAGATATCCAGGAGCTGAGGCTGACCTTAAAAAATTGACTCCTAAAAATTATATAGTTTCAAATTTGGAGTTTGATGAATCAACCACAAATAAAGAGATCCTGGAAATAATCGCAAACATTTCCCCTGTCAGAGGTATGGTGAGAACAGGAGAACGGATAGTGCTGGAGGGTGAAATTGTGGATGATACAAAATTTCAAATCCTGGAATCACTGAAGGCCAGCTATGAGAAGGAGGTTATCCAGGGAATTAACAGCTCATTAAATTCTGCCGGCCGGGCTATCCTGGTACTGGTATTTGTTACACTGTTATTCCTGTTCCTCTATATTTTCAGACGCGACATACTCATGCAGTTCAGGAAACTGACATTTCTCCTGCTCTTTCTGGTGTCGATAGTCTTAATAAGTAAATATATTGAGTCTTTTCCTAACCTTCATATATACATCATTCCTTTTGCCATTTTCCCAATAATCATAAGAACATTTTATGACTCCAGAACTGCTATTTTTACGCTGATAATAGCAACAATAATAACAGGTTTTTTTGCTCCTAATAATTATGAATTCGTTCTGATGCAGATCACTGCGGGAGTCACTGCAGTATTCAGCCTGAGCAAGATGCACAGAAGAGTACATCTGGTAATGGCTGCCATTTGGGTTTTTCTTACATATATGCTCGTCTTTTTGGCGCTTGAACTTATTTATGAAGGAAATTTACTCTCTTCCAATTTTAAAACATTGCAGTGGTTTGGACTTAGCAGTATATTAGTGCTGCTTGTCTATCCCCTTGTCTTTATTTTCGAAAAAATTTTCGGATTTGTCTCAGATGTTACTCTGATTGAGTTATCTGACACTAACCAACCGCTTCTGAGGAAGCTTGCCGAAGAGGCGCCGGGTACGTTCCAGCACTCTATACAGATAGCCAACCTTGCTGAAGAGATAATCTTAAAAATAGGAGGTAATCCGTTCAGGGTAAGAGCAGGAGCGCTATATCACGACATTGGCAAAATAGCATCTCCCGCCTTTTTTATTGAAAACCAGGATGCCGGCATTAATCCACACGATAAAATGAGTTACCTGAAAAGCTCTGAAATAATTATTGATCATGTTAATAAGGGCGTCAGGTTAGCCAGAAAACACAAACTTCCCGATTCACTTATTGAATTTATTGCGACACATCACGGTACATCTAAAGCTAAATACTTTTACCTTAAGCATCAGGAGGAAAATCCTTCCGAAAAAATAGATGAATCTTCATTTGTCTATCCGGGACCTCTGCCTGTATCCAAAGAGGCTGCTGTAGTTATGTTGGTAGATGGTATTGAAGCAGCATCACGGAGTCTTAAAGAAAAAAACTCTCAAAATTTTAAGGACCTGATAGATGAAATGATAGATCAAAAAATAAGAGATAATCAGTTAGAACAATGCGATCTTACCTTTCATGACATTAAGGTAATAAAAGAGATATTGCTGAATAAACTGATGAATATATACCATGTCAGAATAGAATACCCTAAAGAAAAAAATGAGTAATATAAAATGGAATGATTTTTGAAACTTTTTTTCAATTGTAAGTTATTTTTGCTCTTATGAAAAGGGTATGACGTACAAGAGTTATATCATTTTAAATAATGAGTTTAGTATAAAAAGTAAAATTTTATTGATCAATACCTTATGTTTTATATAATTAATTGAATGACAATTTAATAAATTTTTAATTTGTTTTAAAAGGGCGCGAAGCGTCTTTTTAGACCCAACCCAATAATAATTAAATATTAACTGTTTAATATGTGAAGTGCAAATGAATAAACATTCCGGCTGGTTATATATAATAATTTTTTTAATGACCATGACTTTAATTAGCTGTCAGAAGGAAGATCCTTTTACTGAACAGGACCCGGAGCTGGAGGATCTCCCGGATGATATACCCGAAGCCTCCGATGAAAATAAATTTGTCTATAATTACCTTGCTGTGTACTACTATTGGGTGGATAAAGTGCCGGAACTTACTGACAGTAAATTCAATAACAGAGATTACTACAATTTTTACCTTAACAAATTTACTGATCCCTTCAACCTGTTTTACAGTCATCTTTATGATTATAATGTCGTAGATAAATGGTCAATCCTGTTCGATAATCACACCGATATTGACAACTGGCTGGCAGGTATCTCGGAGACAACTGGTATTGTTCCCGGAAAGATCCTTATCGACAGCGAGGGATCCCGGGGAGCTTTGGTATTATATGTTTTGAAAGATTCCCCGGCTGCCAGGGCAGGCATAAAAAGGGGGGATATAATAATGAAAGTGAACGGTACCAGACTTACTGATAGTAATTATAATGATTTACTGTTTAACAGGCTGAACAGTACTTACCAAATGGGTGAAGCCACTAAGTACGGGATTTATGAGAATGGAATTGAACGCACGGTAACAGCAGAAATAATTCAGGAAAACCCTGTTTTCATGGATAGTATTTATAACATTGACGGATATAAAGTTGGTTATCTTGTTTATCACGGCTTTACCTCAACCTATGATGAAAAGCTGGGTACCTCCTATGATCTTTTACTTAACGATGTGTTTAATAAATTCAGAAATGCCGGGATCGACAAGCTGATCCTTGATTTAAGATATAACCTGGGAGGATCAGTGCGAAGCACTGCTTATCTGGCCAGCATGATATACTCCAATGATACAACCAGGTTATTTGCAAAAACTCAATTTAACGATTTTATGCAATCACAGGTAATAAAAGAGTATGGAGAAGAGGCTCTGAATTATTACCTTGAATATTATATCGATAGTGAAACCTGGAAAATTCATGATGAAAACGGGACATACCTCAGGTCTGTCAAAACTCCCAAAACTCCGGTAGCAACACTGAATATCAATGACCTCTATGTGCTTACCACTAATAATTCTGTATCTGCAAGTGAGTTACTGATCAACGGATTAAAGGCTTATGGAATAAATCTTAAATGCGTCGGGACAACCACCAGGGGAAAATTCGTGGGTTCAATAACTTTAAAGGACTGGATTGACTATAATAATAATGTTTTGAATCCGAACCATACCCTGGGAATGCAGCTGATTGTTAATAAAATAGTCAATTCACTGGGGCAGGCAGATTATATTGACGGGATACCTCCGGATATAAGGGTGCAGGAAGATTTACTCAGTTTTTTACCTTTTGGCGATACTGATGAACCTCTTTTAAGAGCAGCGCTCGATGACATAAGGGGTATTCTTGCTTCCAAAGCGGCTAAACAAGCTCTTTTCCCTGCTAAATCGATAGAGATAACTAAAGGCCGCCCATATTTAATTGATCAGATGTACATAGATCCGGTGGAAATTAACAAACCAGACAGCTCTACTCTTCCTGTACCGATCCCAGTCCCTCGATAGTTTTTGTAATCCTGGGACTGCCCCTGTATCTAAGCTTCCCTGCTCCTTTTATAACAGCGTTTAGAGTGCGTGTGGCATGGACTATCCCTGTACCTACACCTTCGATAATGAAACTGGCATCATCAGCTCTGAGCTCAGCAGCATTTATATGGCCTGCTCCGGCTAACCTCACCTCCAGTGTTCTGGCCACACCGCTCAGTTCGATCAAAACACCCCCTTCGTTAATTAATTGCATGTCACGGACTTTAGCATAAAATTTCATTTTTGAACCCCCCTTCAGCCGGACAAACAGATCGTCCAGGTTCAGGTATCCGTCAGTCTCCAGTATTGTTCCACCATCTGCTTCCAGCTTTCTCAGTGTTTTAAAAGTGATATATATCTCAATACGGCTGAAGTTAAACGGCCTGCGGGAAACCTTAAGGATAAGAGCCCCTCTTTCATTTCCGATACTCAGATATTCAAACACCTTGCTGTCAGCAGCTCTTACCATAACAGAATTTGAATTTCCCTGTACTAGAAAAATTTTAAAAGCTCCTTCCAATATGACTTCATCAAAATCTCCAACATCCCAGGTTTTTGTGGTCCATTCTGAATCCTGACAAGCTGCCATTTCTGTTAGAATAACTCCTGATAAAAGAAAAATAAGAAAAACCGGATTCAATACAACTTTATGGTTCATAAAAAGCACTGATTATATTTTAAAATATAGTTATCTAAGTTCAGGATAAAGTTATATATTATTTTTATATTTCAGATTCAAACATTAATTTGACAGGTCTGCTTAGATCTTGTCAGCTTAATAAATATTGTGATTAATTCAAACTGTTAAAATTAAAGTTTATGTATAATTTTGAATATAAAAATCCGGTAAAGATAATTTTTGGGAAAGGCAGCATACCGAAGATCTCTGAAGAGCTGTCCGCCGGTGCCAATATACTTATCACATACGGCGGTGGGAGTATTAAGAAGAATGGTGTCTATGATCAGGTAAAGGAGGCCCTTAAAAATTTTAATACATTTGAATTTGGAGGTATTGAAACAAATCCTTCCTATGAAACCTGTATGAAAGCAGTGGAGATGGTAAAAAAGCATAATGCAGATTTCCTTCTGGCAGTGGGTGGAGGGTCTGTTGCTGATGCGACCAAATTCATTGCAGCGGCATCACTTTACAATGATGGCGACCCATGGGATATTCTTGCATACAGATATGAAGTTGAAGTTAAGGATGCATTGCCGATTGGCGTTGTGCTGACCTTACCCGCTACAGGTTCGGAGATGAATAAAAACGCCGTCATCTCGAGGCGCTCCAGTCAGGAGAAACTTGCATTTGATACCCCGAAAGTCCTGCCGCAGTTCTCAATTCTCGATCCCGAATGTGTCTATACCCTGCCCGACCGCCAGATTTCAAACGGTATTGTAGATGCTTTTATCCATGTAATGGAACAATACCTCACATTTCCTGTTAATTCGCCTTTGCAGGACAGGCTTGCAGAAAGCATTCTCATGACCCTGATCGAAACAGGGCCTGAAATACTGGCAGACAAAAAGGATTACAACACAGCAGCAAACTTTATGTGGAGTGCAACAATGGCACTCAACGGTATTATCAGCGTGGGGGTTCCGCAGGACTGGGCGACACATGCAATCGGACATGAGCTTACTGCTTTTCATGGAATTGACCATGCCCGGACGCTTGCAATCGTGTTTCCGGGAATGATGAATATTAAAAGACAAAGTAAAAAAGAGAAGATACTGCAGTACGGAGAACGTATATGGGGAATAACAACAGGTACTGTTGATGAGAAAATTGACAAAACAATCTCTAAAACTGTTGAGTTCTTCGAACTTATGGGCATCAAAACAAAATTATCCGATTACAATGTAACAACTGAAACAATAGAAAAGATAACCGAACGCACAAGGAAACGCGGCACTCTTTACGGTGAACATAAAGATATTGACTATAATGCGGTTAAGGCAATACTGACAGACAGGTTGTAAATTGTTATCATTTATTAACTTTGGTCATCTAACAGGGCATGACCATATAATTACAGATGAACGGGCATGTAGATACTGATTATCCCATTACATTTAATGCATTTAAACATCATTTCAGGTTTTTAAATGAAAGGATCATTGTGTGGAAAAAGCTCGACTGGAATGAAGTAGTAAAAGAGTTAAAGTACATAGGGAATAATTTAACTGACCTTTACTGCGGCAACCTTTCTGTGGATAGCATAATTTATGAATGCTGCCAGCACTTCAAAAAGCTGAATATAACAGATGAGCACAAACTGGCTGAATGGCTGAAACCCCTGGAATACCGGAAGATCAGATTGTCAGACAACTCATTGTGGGTTGTTAAGCAAGGGAGTGATCAATGTCATTATATTCATGTCCACCCGGCTAAGAATTCTCCTCATACCATAAGGGTAAGGGCAACTACGCTTAAGACAGTAATAGCGCTAAAAGTCAAAGCATTAAAACAGGATAATATTATAGATTACAACTTAAAAACAGTTAATTCTATAAGAACAGGCTGTCTCGGGCTGTCACCCGTTAAATCACTGGTTAAAGGTAAAGGCATTGACAGGATCAGAAACCTTTTTAATGGTACATATCACAATTAATACAGCAATTCCATAAAACGTTCATATGCTTTGTCCAAATTCAACTCCGGCTTTGGATTATATGTCCGTACCTCTACTGAACGCCTCACAACCTCTCTGATCTCACTTACTGAATTTACCACACCCAGAGCTTTTGCCTGCATCATAATATTACCAATAGCCGTTGCTTCGGTCGGACCTGCAATCACAGGTATGCCAACTGCATCAGCGGTTAACTGATTAAGCATTTCATTGTAAGCGCCTCCGCCAATGATATGCAGTTTATCAATACTTTTTCCTGTTATGGCTTCAATGTTATTAATAGTGTATTTATACTTAAGCGCCAGACTGTCGTATATACAGCGGGCAATCTCACCTTTATTTTCAGGAATTGCCTGGCCGGTTGACCTGCAATAGCTGATAATTGCTTCAGGCATATTTCCCGGGTTTAAAAATGAATTGTCATCCGGATTAATAAGGCATCTAAACGGCTCAGCCCTGAGACTTAAATCGACTATATCCTGCCAGCTCAGTTCAATCTCATTATCCCATATACGTTTACACTCCTGGATGAGCCACATACCCATGATATTCTTCATAAAACGGGTCGTTCCCTCTGCCCCGCCCTCGTTTGTGAAATTCATTTCGAGCGTCTCTTTTGAGACTAACGGTACCTTACTCTCAATACCCAGCAGTGACCAGGTACCTGAGCTTATATATGCCCAGTTACCTTCATCTGCAGGAACTGACACAACAGCCGAGGCAGTGTCGTGCGATGCCACAGCTACACACAGTACGTCGCCGCATCCGGTCTGTTCCGATACTTCGGGCAGCAGCTTTCCAAGAATGGTTCCGGGTTCTATTATGCTTCCCTGTAATTTTTCAGGTATTCCTGCACTTTTAAACAGCTGTGATTCCCATTCCGGCTTTCCCGGTTTCAGTAGTTGAGAAGTACTGGCAATGGTATATTCATTTTTTTTGATGCCCGTAAAGAGGTAGTTGATAGTATCAGGGGTAAACAACAAATGATCAGCGATTTTTAATCCGGGATGGTCCTGCCTTACCGAAGCATATAACTGAAATAAAGTATTGAACTGCATAAATTGAATGCCTGTCAGCATATAAGTATCTTCGCGGGACATAATATTCTTAAAAAAGTCATTCATTATATCATCTGTGCGGTGATCACGGTAGGCATAAGGGAGTCCGGCAAGTTCACCATTACCTGTTATAAGCGAATAATCGACACCCCACGTATCAACAGCAACTGACTGCGGACATATTTGAAAATCGTTGATACACTTTTTTAAACCTATTTTCAATTCATCGAACAGACTGTAAATATTCCAGTAATAACTTCCGTGAATAGTTGTCATCTGGTTTTTGAACCGGTGTACCTCCCTGAGTTGCAGTTTGCCATTCTCTAAAATTCCTGCTATAACTCTGCCGCCGGATGCTCCCAGGTCAAATGCTAAAAAAGTATTCTTACCCATTTCAAATTATTTAAATCGATTTCCAAATTTTTTTCTCTCATCAAAAATATAAAATAAGGTTCAAATTAAAAATAAATAGTGATCTTAACGGCTGATGCAATGTTTAGCAACGCTTTTAGAGAGATATGCAAGGCAGGCTGTAAAAATGTTTTTTACATTTGTGAGTTTAGTATAAAAAGTGAAATTTTTATTGATCAATACCTTATGTTTTTTATAATTAATTGAAAAACAATTTGATAAATTTTTAAATTTGTCTAAAAAGGTCGCAAAGCGTTTTTTAGACCAACCAATTGTACTTGATAAAATTTAATATGCAGCTCAGCAGTAAAATAAAAGAAAAATTACTTTCTGAATTAACATATTCATCAAGCAGGAGCAGCGGACCGGGAGGTCAGAATATAAATAAGGTGAGCTCAAAGGTAGAACTCAGATTTATGGTGGAGGCGTCTGGTTGCCTGAATGACCTTCAAAAGCAACTTATACTCAGGAAACTTAAAAACAGGATCACAAAATCCGGAGAACTGGTTCTTTCATCACAGAAAGAGAGAACACAAAGACAAAACAAACAGATAGTTACGTTAAAATTCTTTGAGATGCTGGAAAAGGCATTAATGCCCTCAAAAAAGCGAATAAAAACTAAACCGGGGAAAGGTGCTGTTTTAAAGAGGCTTGAATGGAAAAAAAAACATTCACTGAAAAAACAATTACGCAGAGATCCTGAACAATATTGATGCAAATTTGGTTAACTTTAGTTGATTATATTTAAATATGGATAATCCGGCAAGAAGATATTACCCTACTGTTTTACAGGCTGTACACCTTGTGATATTATACATTTTTATACAGACTCTTGTGGATTTTCCTCTCGCTCTCATCGACTATTTCAGGGATACGGAATACCTTTATCATCCGGTAAAAAAAATTGTCGTCGGTATCGGATCCAATCTTTTTATCCTCCTCTATGGTATTTATCGTGCAAAGGCTCCGGTTTATAAAATATTTCCGGTAAGATATTTCAATCCCCTCATATTAATAGCTGTTGCGCTGTTTTTCTGGGGCGGACACAATATTCTTGATGAGGTCAACATGACAGTCGAAAAATATATTCCCTCTCCCCCCTGGTTTTGGGAACTGTTTAGTAAAATATTTGAAAGTGATTATGGTTGGTGGGGAGCGTTTTTCAAGGTCTCTGTAATTGCCCCTGTAGTTGAAGAGTCTATTTTCAGGGGACTTATTCTTCACGGCCTGAAAAAAAATTATAACGCCCTGACATCAATATTTATGTCCGCTCTCCTCTTTTCTCTGTTCCACCTGAACCCGTGGCAAATACCGGCAACTTTTGTTTTAGGTCTTTTACTGGGATGGATAATGATAAGGACAAACAATATATTACTGGCAATAATTGTCCATTCACTGAATAATTTTATGGTCCTGATGAATGTTAAATACTGGAGCCAAATTAACACTCATTCAATCTACCTGATGGAGACCAAAGATTTACTGTTGCTCAGCTTATTTGTTGTACTTCTGGCAATTATCTTCATTTACTGGCTTACTTTAAAAAGAAAATCAAAAAAGTTTTAAACGATGCATTCAATTACCAGACGAAATATCATTAAATTATTTATGCTTGCACCATTTGGTAAATATAATAATCCGGCCGGCTCAGATCATGACCATTCTTACAGCGATTTTGAGCCTGAATACCTGAAACTTCACAGAACGGGAGAATTAAAGCAGCGAGGTGAGATACTATGGGAAATGATGGAAAGCTGCACTCTTTGTCCCAGAATGTGCGGAGTTAATAAACTTAAGGGTGAAAGAGGGTTTTGCGGGGCTAATTCAGATTTGGAGATATCTGCTTTTCATCCCCATTTTGGTGAAGAAAGATCCCTGGTCGGGAATTACGGATCAGGAACAATATTCCTTACAAACTGCAGTCTGAGATGCGTTTTTTGCATCAATTGGGAAATAAGCCAGGGAGGAGAAGGAAGCAGGAAAAGTATTAATCAGTTTGCAAACATGATGCTTACGTTACAGAAGAAGGGATGTCCGAATATAAATTTTGTAACTCCAACTCATTATGTCCCACATATCTTATCAGCAGTTGACAAGGCAGCATCAAAAGGGTTGCGGATTCCGCTTGTTTATAACACCTGTGGTTGGGAAAGGGTGGAAATCCTGAAAATACTTGATGGTGTAATAAACATTTATCTGCCTGATTTTAAGTATTCTGATGGGAAAATGGCAGCTAAGTATTCATCTGGTGCGGAAACCTATCCTGAAGTTACCCAAAAGGCATTACTGGAGATGCACCGCCAGGTTGGTATCGCCCGGCCGGCAGATGATGGTTTGATGTACAAAGGACTGATGATCCGTCATCTGGTAATGCCGAATAATGTCAGCGGAACAAAGGAGGTTATAGACTGGATTGCAAAAAACCTGCCTAAGGAGACCTATCTTAACCTGATGTCTCAGTATTCCCCCCATTATAAAGCAAACAAATATCCGGATATATCGAGAAGAATTACAATGGAAGAGTATGCCGGGGCTATTGAACATGCGATATCGGCGGGACTTACCAACATTGATATACAGGGATATTGAAGGAATTTATCCGGTTGTTTTTATCAAGGTTATTCAAATAATTCTGAAGATGAAATAAATATTTTATCTGCCAGCTCACTGCTTTCAAATAAACTGCCTCTATTCTGACTGCTTTCAATCAGAAAAGTGCCGTCTTCGTGATGATATCCTGTTATTTCCACTTTCTCCATATCATTATTACCTTCGATCACAAGGCTGTGGGTAGCAGAAACAACTGCTTTTTTCTCAGCAAAGCGGCTGTCTGAAAGATTTCTGATTGAATCAAAATACTCCGCTACTGATGCGGAATCTGCAGGTTCTCCCCCGACAGTCCAGCCCTCTGCTGTTCTTTCCAGAGTGAAAGAGCTGTCGGCCGGATATTTATATACCAGCCTGCTCCAGTCTGAGCTGACTGATTTGATAACAGTCCTGTCCCTGAATGAATCAACATTGCGGTTAAAAGACATGCCCAGCATGCCATTAACCCCATAGATAACATTATCACCCTCCAGCCTGACATAAGAGGTCATTTTCCGGGGTTGTGAAAAGCTGAACTTACCAATTATTATATCTGCAAGCATCTTACTGCCGCTGAACAGCTTCACCCTGGTGCCAAGGCTGTCAGTTACTTCATATTGTTCGTGACGCTCATTACCTGTAGCAACCACACTTTCAGGCTTCATTGCGTTCAGCTCATTTATCATGGAAGAGGGAAGCGACTGGTCTGCCCTGTATCTGTTATCATCTGACTCAACAAACCACAGATCATTCTCCTTCACCAGTTTAATAACTTTGTTACCTTCTACTTTCGGACTGATCTCAAGGGATGTCACCTCAGCAGGATTAACTTCAACGAGGTCTTCCCTGAAAGTGCGGCCTCCCCTGCGTGAATCTGCCAGCTCAGTGAGAATTACAACTACCAGCAGAATTGAAAAGATTATTGCCAGGATTTTAATATTTAACTTTCGATACATGGTCTTTCAATTTAAAATCACAATTTATCGGTTATAATGTTCCAACCTTCTTTTCTCACGAATAATGAGGTTTCGCTGACTCCTAAGAAATCCGTACACTATTATTAATAACACCGGCAGCAATACATTGAGCCATTTAAGGAAATTCTTTTTCCCGTCTTCAACCTGTTTTAACAAACGAGACGTAATTCCACGGGTACGCAGCTCTATCAGTCCGGTATCGTCCGAAAGCCAGTCAATCGAGTTAACCAGCAGGTTTACATTATCGGGAGAAAGCTGTTGTGCCTGTTGTCCCTGGCCGTTAACTGCAAAATCGCCATCCCCTATCACAATCATTCTGGCATTGCTGCTCCCGGCTATATTGCCCTCAAGCACACCTGCAGCAACGATACCATTCATTGGAAAATCATTTTCTCCCCATTTCTTTTCGATGTTGAAAAATAGCGGTACACTCTGTGTACCCGACTTTTCGGAACTAAAAACAAGCGGAGTGAATATCAGGGCAGAATCGCCGGTATAACTCACCGGACTGGCAAACTGCATTATAACAGTTTCTAATCCGGATGTTACAGGATGCTCATTAAAGGTATTAAAGATGGGCAGATAAGGAAAATCGATCTGGGTTGTAAAAGAGAACATACCCTGTTGCTGAACCACGCTGACTGCCCCGCAATTTATGTCAACAATAAAACTGTTCTCCACCTCAATTCCTTTTTCAGCCAGCCAGCCCTCGAGGCCGGTATTGATATCTGTCCCCATTCCCTGGTTCAGGTCACCGTCGACCCTGTTAACAGCAACAACCATATTTCCGCCACCTGCAAGGTAGTCATCAAGCATTTTAAAATGCTCTTCAGGAATTGAATCGGTCGGGGCAATGAGGGCAAGTGTTTTATATTTTGGCAGGTATGTTGAGTCAGTAAGGTTCACTCCTTCAACCTCATTCAGCACATTAAGCGACTGCATTGCCTGTTGCATCATAAAGGTAGATGGTTCTCCATGTCCCTGAATGAATCCTACAAGGTTCTTTTCATCAAGGGTAAGCTTTTTAATACCTGAAGCTATTGAGTATTCCATTGCAGAACCAGGCTGCACAAAAGGTATTACCTCTGTCTTCTCCTTATACCTGAGTATCGCCCCTAAAAAGGCCTTTTTCTGAACCGACTGATCTTTCTCCCTTACATTAATAACCACTGGTGAAATACCTTTTTGAATTGCCTCCTGTTCAATATCCTGGTCTTTATTAGGATTTATGAACTCATAAACCACATTACCCCGTGAGTGAGTCTCAAACTCCGAAAGAAGCTCTTTAAAATCGCGCCTCGCCTTGTCAATATTAGGAGGAAGGCCTTCGGAAAAATATGCTGAAACAGTCACGGGATCGTCTAAATCTCTTAAAATATCCTTAGTAGCATTATTAAGGGTATAACGTTTATCCTCCGTTAAATCAAGTCGATAAAAAAAGCGGGCGGCAAGAATATTTATCAAAACAAGGATTCCTGCAACCAGCAAAATATATAGTATAACTGAATTTGTTCGATTCATAACCGGATCATTTAATTGACTGTTCGTTTAACCAGTATTGCTTCAGCGCTGAAAATTCCTGCAAATACTATTGAAAGAAAATATATAAGGTCCCTGGTATCAATGACTCCTCTTGTAATAGCATCATAATGAGCAGAAAGGCTGAGGTAGCTGAAAATGGTTGCAGGTATGCCCGACATATTGGAAGCCAGAAAGCCAAATATCAGATGAAAAAATATCCCTGTAAATAAAGCCAGCAGAAAAGCAACTATCTGGTTTTTGGTCAGGCTGCTTGCAAAGATCCCTATGCTTATATAAGCTGCGCTCATCAGCAACAAGCCAAGATAACCGGTCCGGACCGCGCCATGGTCAACCGGACCGAGCGACCATACCGTTAAATAATATGGAAGGGTTAAGCCCAGTGCAATGCCTATAAGGATCAAAGTGGAAAAAAATTTACCCCATAATACCTGCCATTCAGAAACAGGTTTGGTAAGCAGCAACTCAATAGTACCGCTCCTGCTTTCTTCTGCAATCTGTTTCATAGTCAGAGCAGGGATAAAAAAGAAAAGTGTCCAGTAGGCTATTGAAAAGAACGAATGCAGGCTTGCCTGATTGACATAAAACACATCTGATCCGTAAAGCCAGGTAAACAGTCCGCTCAACGCAAGAAAAACCACAATCATGATATATGCAATCAGCGAATCAAAAATAGATTGCAGTTCACGCCTGGTAATCATCCACATCTGTTTCATTCGTTTAAAATTTTATAATTACTTGTAAATAATTTAATTAAAAATTTGAGAACGAATGTAACCACTTCGTTCTCACATAAACTTTTTTAAACATTTTCTTTTATGAAATTTTTGTTTAAAAAAGTTCATGTTCGTTTCATCTGTTTAATTTTTTGTTACTTCCCTGAATATATCTTCCAGCCTGGTTTCAACCGGAGTAAGTTGTCTTATATACCAACCTTTTTCAACACAAAGATCAAAGATCAGTTTAGCAGACTTTTCACCCGGCCGTGATTGTACATCAAACAATGCACTTTCCCGTCCGTAAAAATCAACCATCTCAACAGAAGGCAATCCTCTCAATGCCTCGAATGCCTCATTCCTTTCGGCATCAGCAAGTTCCACCCTGAGCAATTCATTACCCTGTGCCTGTCTCCTCAGTTCCTCTGCCGTTCCGTTAGCTACTATCTTTCCGTTATGAATAATAAGTATCCTGTCGCAGGTAGCTTCAACCTCAGCAAGTATATGTGAACTCAGAATCACTGTTTTCTCCCTTCCTATCTTTTTTATAAGTTCCCGGATCTCGACGATCTGATTAGGATCGAGGCCTGTTGTAGGCTCATCAAGTATAAGCACTTCAGGTTGATGAATAAGCGCCTGGGCAAGGCCCACACGTTGCCGGAATCCTTTCGAAAGCTCCCTGATCTTTTTATGCTTTTCTGATTTTAATCCGCAAACCTGCACCATCTCTGCAATCCGGTTTTCAATATCTTCATTTTTCACCCCCTGGAGTCCGGCAATAAATCCAAGAAAATCGATCACAGGCATATCGTAATAAAGAGGGTTATGCTCGGGAAGGTAACCGATATGCTTTTTAACCTCACCCGGATTGCTGTTAACCGATATACCCCCAACCCAAATATCCCCCTTGTCAGGGAATAAAAAGCCCGTTATGGCTTTCATAGTTGTAGTCTTACCGGCGCCATTAGGGCCGAGGAAACCTAAAACCTCACCTGTGTTGACACGGAAACTCAGATTATCAACAGCATTCTGCTGTCCGTACGATTTAGTGATACTATCGACAACTATATCCATTTTTTTGTTTGTTTTTCCGGGATCTCAAAAATATAAATTTCAATTTTATCCAAAATCCCGGCTATAATTATTTAACACAATTTAACAGTATGTATTATTGATTGCCAAAAGTGCTGCGATAGCCCATAATTTACTTTTAAAGGCAGGCATTATAATCAAAATTATATACATTTGATCATTACTAAAAAAAACAAAATGACTGAAAGAAGAGAATTTATAAAAAACAGCTTATTGGGTGCCACAGGCATTACAATTGGCGGTATGGGGTTCAGCGCCCGGTCGTATGCTTCAATTATCGATTCCAATGACCGTATTAATCTGGCTGTTATAGGAATACGTAACCAGGGACTTGTACATATAAATAACTGGTGCAATATAAAGGATAGCCATAATGTCATAATAAAGACAATCTGTGATGCTGATGAGCAACTATTCGAATCCCGTTCAAAAACCATTTATGAAAAGACCGGACAAAAACCGGTTACCGAGTGGGATATGCTCAAAGTCTATGAAGATAAAGATATTGATGCTGTTTCAATCGTTACTCCTAACCACTGGCATGCCCTGGCAACAATCTGGGCCTGTCAGGCCGGGAAACATGTTTATATTGAAAAACCTGTCTCCCACAATATATGGGAAGGACGAAAAATGATCGATGCAGCACGCAAATACGACAGGATCATGCAGGTGGGACTCAACAACAGGTCGTCTGCAAATGTTATAGAAGCAATAAAGTTTCTTCATGAAGGTGGTATCGGAGATATTTTCATGGCCCGTGCCCTCTGTTTTAAAGCAAGAGATTCGTACGGTATGTCGAAAGACAGCGAACCACCTGCCACCCTTCACTATGACCGCTGGCTGGGACCTGCTCCATGGAGGGCTTACAATGAAAAAAGAGGACATTACTGCTGGCACTGGTACTGGGATACCGGTAACGGCGACACCGGCAATACCGGCCCTCACCAACTGGATATAGCAAGATGGGGATTACAAAAAAATGAACATCCGGTTTCAATTTATTCAACCGGCGGATTGTACGGATTCAGGAAGGAAGATGCCAGACCGGGAGAGGAGACGCCGGGCACAATGGTATATGGTGATGTAGAGACATACGGTCATGACAGGACATCACAGGAAACGCCTAATACACAAAATGCTGTCTTTAAATACAGCGATGGCAGAATAATAGAATTTGAGGCAAGAGGACGCTATACAAATCATGAAGGCAGTGAGGGACAGGAAGTTGGTAACCTTTTCTTCGGAACCGAAGGGTGGCTCGAGATTTATGGCAGTAACTGGAATGCCTTCCGGAGAAGGGAAAAAGTTCCCTTCGCAGGATCAAAGACCATAAAAGCAACTCAAAAAGGTAACCACTTTACAAATTTTATTGAAGCTGTCCGTTCAGGTAAAAAAGATATTCTATACAGCGATATCAGAGAAGGATTCTACTCATCTGCCCTGCCACTGCTTGCAAATATCTCATACCGGCTGGAAAGAGAGGTTAAATTTATGGGTGAATATGAAAAATTTGCAAATGATCCTGAAGCCGACACAATGCTGACACGCAGGTACCGTCATCCTTATGTAGTCCCTGAGAATGTGTAAGATAAAATCAGCAATCCGTCGGCTGAAAGCCGACGGCAATGGATAAAGCACCGATGCAGCAGCCAGTGGTTCAATGCCTTATCCCTTGCCGTTCACTTCAGTGAACGGATTTATTAATACAGCAGTAACTTGTTCATTGCCATATTCCTTGCCGCTCGCTTTAGCGAACGGATAAAAAATTGATTAGTATTTAGTTCTATTCATATTATCTCAATTAATACCAATAATTATGAAACGATTACCACTCATTTTGCTGTGTGCAATCTCATTGACACTGCTTCTTTGCTTCACCCTGATCGGCAAAGAAAAGATCCAATATGTCATTGCCAAACATTTCTACCACAAAAATTACATATCAGTTCAAACTTCTCCGGGAAAAGAACTTTATCAGGAGCAGTTCAGGCCTGATGATCTGTTAGATATAACTATCGATGGAAAAATGAAAGAGAGTGACTGGAAAAGATCGCAGGTAGTTAACAGATTTATAACAGAGGGACGGATACCTGATGATGATGTAGTGGTTAATGTATTGAGCGATAAAGAATATATCTATCTGTTCTGGAAGATCAATAACGGCTCCCCTTTGCGTGCCAATATTATGAAAAACGACAGTGCTCTTTATGGAGACGATTATATACAGATCAACCTGAAACCTGTTATTCCTGATTCTGTTGAATATGCCAGGGAATACTCCTTTTCTATAGCAGTGAATCCCGAAGGATCAGTATGGGATGCTTATTACGATCCTTATCATACAGGTTACTTCTTCACAAACTGGAATTCAAACTGTATAGTAAAGACAATTAAAGAGAATGACAGCTATATGGTGGAGATGGCTGTGCCTTACTCCGGACTGGATATTTACTCGGATCCGGGCTGGACATGGAACCTGTCATTTAACAGGGCAAAAGCTGCAACAAAAACAATAAGCTCTTCCATGACAGGAATTTCAGTTGTTCAGAATATTAAGGTAAGGAACCCGCGTATGGTTGGCTATTACTGGCCAAGGGAAGATTTTTGGCCCGATATCATACCAAGCCTGAAAAATATTGAAAAACCTTCGTCAGTTGCTTCAAGGCTGACAACCCCTCCAGGGAAGAACAACAGGCGTGATGATATTTGGAATGACTGTAAAATAATAGAACTTAAATATGACAACAAAACGACCGGATTACTGAAGGATAAAACAGCACAGGCCAGGTTCGGGTATGATAATAACAATATTTACCTCCTGCTTGAGTCTCCGGATCCCTTTCCTGAAGATATGGGCGAAAGCAGTGACGACGGTGCCGGGGGAGGTATGAAAAGACAGGTTCAGGGACTGGACGGAATATACAGAGACCTTTCTCTTGAAACGGTTAAGTCATTTTGGATCACTTTTCAGCCCAGCAGTGAAAAAGGCGATGCTGTTCATCAGGATTTCTATTTTATGACTATGGATTTCACGGGCAGACATACTAAAATGAGATACGACTCACACGGTAAACCTGATAAAAATTGGGACCCGGCAATTAAGTATGATATCTTTAAAACAAACAGTAACTGGGGAATTGAGCTTACTATTCCTGTAAGCGACCTCCATATTCCATACGATTGCAGCAGTAAATGGAGAATGAACGTCTTTTATAACATACCTTTTGAAGAGGGAAATACTGTTGAGGGCTTTTCAAAAATCCAGGCATGGTACCCCACCCTGAAAGATGAAAAAAATCCTGATAAAACAGGTATTGTAAACTCTGTAGATATTAACTATGAAAGATTTATAAAGAGTACGCTGGAAGCCAGGGCACTGGAATTGGAAAACAAAATAAAGGCCATAGAGAATTTAAGTAATGAAGAGTTAAGATCATTTGAACGGAAACTCAAAGCTGTTAAGAGTGGTATCAGGTCAGGAGACCCTGCAAAAGTAAAATATGAAATGGATATGATCGATCAGGAAACCGGAATTGCAGAAGAAAAGAGACTATATATCAACTCTCTCGACCTGCCTAACGATAACTATCCTGTTCATGACCTCTGCTTTATTAACGACAAAAAAGGATTTGCTGTGGGGGCAATGGGACTGATACTTACTACATCAGACGGAGGTGAAACGTGGCAGAAACAGGAAAAGCTGACCGACAGCAGCCTGTCAGAAATATTTTTTATCAATGAAAATGAAGGCTGGATTGCCGGAGGAAGAATAAGAAGCGCAGAGACAAATGAAACTATGAGTCATGACGAAAGAGGCGGAGATGGCATTATTCTCCATACCATAAACGGAGGCGAAACCTGGGAAATACAGTTTGCCGGAAGGGGAACTTATCTCTTCGGGATCTTTTTCGCTGACAGGAACCATGGTTGGGCTGTTGGTGAAGGAGGACTCCTCTTACGTACCGATAACGGAGGGAAATTATGGAGCCATATCCCTTCTACCGGAACAATAAAATGGCTTAACGGGTTATACTTCTTTGATAAAATGAACGGTTTTGCTGTTGGTGAATCAGAAACGGTTTTGAAAACAACTGACGGGGGTCTGACCTGGGCAAAGATAAATGCAGAAGCCGACAGAAGATTTTACGATTTCAGGTCATTTTACAGGGATATAACTTTTGTTGGCGACAAGGGATGGATAGCCGGACAAAACGGGACTATCCTGGCAACAAAAGACAGGGGCATGACATGGGAGCCGCAGGCTACCGAGTTCGATGAAAAACTGAGAGAACTGATGGATCTCAGGAAAATATTCTTTATAGATGAGAACAATGGGTATGCACTCGGCGGACTTGGTACCAGGATCATGAAAACAGATAACGGGGGAGAAAGCTGGAGCCTTCTGAAAGTATCGAATAATGACCAGCTTTACAGTGCCTGGTTCAATAATAAGGGGAAAGGATTCATTGCAGGGGCAAGGGGAAATATCCTTAAAACCTCCGATAATGCAGTAACATGGAAAAAAGTTAACGGTATTGATAAAAACCTTGATCTGCTCATATTCACCGCTCACGGTGATGACAGCCCGATCCAGCACGGATTCCTGATGACTTACCTGAGTAAAGTTGAGAATAAAGATATTGCAGCAGTGCATATTACAAGGGATACACATTCTAATGAGTATAAAGGTGAATACTACGACTACGAATGCGACAGGAGCCATCATCTTATGGGAGTAAAAACAACAATGCATTTCGATGAGTTTGATACAGGAAACAGCGGTGCTACAAGTTTTCATATTAATCTGAGGCTATGGAAAGGTTATGACGAGGTAAAACGCCATATGGTGGCCGTTATCAGAGCTTACAGGCCTGATGTAGTGATAACCCATGACCCGATATACGGAGAGTATGATAAACCGGGACATAAAATCGCAGGCCGGTCAGGGTTTATGGCTTTTTATGATTCCGGTGAACCGGACCAGTACCCTGAACTAACCCGCCTGGGACTCAAACCCTGGCAGCCCAAAAAACTGTATACATACGCTACACCTGCATTCCCGGCTACCTATAAATACGAGCATATACTTGATCTTCCTCTTGAAGGACATGGAGAGACAGTTAAAGAGTGGGCCAACCGGGCGCTCAGATGCTTCCAGAGCCAGGGGATACATTTTGTAAGACATACTCCCCTGCACCTGGTAAAATCATATGTGCAGGTTCCTGAAAAAGAAAAGAGTATATTTGAAGGGTTGAATTGAAATGGTTTATAACAATAGTATGAATCAATTGATCCGCCGGCTGAAGCCGACGGCAATGGATAAGGCTCTGATAAAGGCAGCCTGATTGTTCATTGCCTTATTCCTTGCCGTTCACTTGAGTGAACGGATTTATTGATGTAGAAGTAATTTGTTCATTGCCTTATTCCTTACCGTTCGCTTCAGCGAACGGATATAAATAATAGAATTTAAATTTTAAAAATGCTATATTCATGAAAACACCTTGCCTTACATCTTTTTTAATAATATTATTGCTTGTCCCTCTCAGGCAATACAGCCAATCAATTATTTCAATTGGCGACAACAGAGAACTGTTCCTTGACCACTACCTGATCGAAAAGACCGACAATGCACAATTGATGTTACATCATCCTCATTCCGAAGGACCTGTACTATATTTTGACCAACCATGGGAAGGGCCGTTCAGCGCATATTGCACTGTCATTAAGGATGAAGGCCTCTTTCGCCTCTACTACCGTGGAGTGAGGGAAGCAGGAAAGGACGGGAATAAAATGGAGGTTACATGTTATGCCGAGTCAAAGGACGGTATAAACTGGAATAAACCAAACCTTAGCATATTTGAGGTACACGGAACAACTGATAATAATGTAATAATGGCTGACGCAGCACCGGTGACACATAACTTCAGCCCCTTTATTGATAAAAATCCGGACTGTAACCCGGAGGAAAAATATAAAGCGCTCGGAGGAACCAAAGCCAGCGGACTTATAGCTTTCTCATCGCCCGACGGTTTACAGTGGACAAAAATGAAGGAAGAGCCGGTCTTTACTGACGGACTTTTTGACTCACAAAATGTTGCTTTCTGGTCGGAATCAGAAAAGAGGTACTTATGTTATTTCAGGACATGGACAGGTGAAGGATATTCGGGTTTCAGAAGCGTCGGCCGGACTACATCTGAAGATTTTATTAACTGGACAGCTAAAGAGCAGATGACTTTCGGAGATACTCCTCCGGAACATCTTTACACACAACAGACCAGTCCGTATTACCGGGCTCCGCAGATATATGTTGCCATCGGGGCAAGGTTTATGCCCGGCCGTCAGGTTATGACTGAAGAGGAGGCTGAGAGGATAAATGTGAATCCAAACTATTTTAAGGATTGCTCAGATGCAGTGCTTATGACCAGCCGGGGAGGAAATAACTATGACCGCACATTTATGGAATCTTTTGTAAGGCCGGGTATTGGAATCCAGAATTGGGTATCAAGATCAAATTATCCTGCACTGAATGTGGTTCAGACCAGCGATACAGAAATGTCTCTCTATGTGAATGAGAATTATGCACAACCAACAGCTCATATAAAAAGGTACTCTGTGAGAATTGATGGTTTTGCTTCCCTTTATGCCGGTTATAGCGGTGGTGAACTAATAACCAAACCATTTACCTTTACAGGAAAAGAGCTGGAGATAAATTACTCAACCTCTGCTGCAGGAGAGATAAAAATTGAGATCATGGATGAAAAGGGAAATCCTGTACCCGGTTATACTCTTGATGATTCACAGGTAATTATCGGAAATGAAATAAGAAGGATCGTCAGATGGAATGGCAAGGCCGGACTGGAACATTTAAGCTCTAAACCTGTGAAACTTAGAATTTTCCTCAGGGATGCAAACCTTTACTCATTCAAATTCAACTGATAACTATGGTAATAATGCTGGTTCTGAAAATGTTAAAACAAAAATATCTGTCATTAATTACGATCGTCCTGGCTGTAACTTGTCTCGAACTGACCGCTCAGATTGGTTATACCGAAGTAGCAGCATACACCTTTTCAATAACACCTGAAAAGGGCACCCCAAGCGGACATAGCAGAACCGGTCACAGGATTGAAGAGGTGCACGGAGACCTGAAGAGCACCCTCTTTCTGTTTCGGCATGATAATAAAAAGCTCTGTCTGCTGACATCACCTCTGGGTATAGAGAGAGATCTGCTCCACGATATCTGCATACAAAAACTCTCAATGATACTTAATATACCGGAAAGAGATATCATAACCAATTCATCTCACAACCATACCATTCCCTTTATTGATGTCCCGGATACAGGAAGCACCGGAAAAGAAGAGCATGAACATCTTTCGCGGGAACTGGGACAAAAATTTCTTTCAGGCCTTGAAACAGCTGCTGATCATGTTAATAAAAATTTAGTGCCTGTCTCTGTTGAATGGGGAAAAGCTGAGGAGAACAGGATTACCTATAACAGGAAAGGCATCCGGCCCGACGGGACTACATATTTTATGAGGGAGGAGGACCGTATAGATATTGCAGGTGAAGGATACCACGGAGTCATTGATCCTGAAGCTATAGTTGTTGTTTTTAAAAACAGTGGAGGCAGTCCGGTAGCTGCTCTTGCCTTTTTTACAGGTCACCCTGTTGCTGCCTATAACCCGGAAAAACTGATCAGCTACGGGCAGTTCCCCCAGGTTGCCTGTGAAATGCTCTCTTCCCGTCTCGGCGGCATACCTGTTGCTTTTGTGCAGGGATGTGCCGGTAATATAAATGCCAAATATATGCTTACCGGCACCTTTGAGGAAGCAGAACTTCTTGGGCGGTACCTGGGAGAGACCTTTATAACTGCAGCCGGACACCTGAGGCCTTCTAAACGAACAGGCATTGAATGGAGCAGGGAGCCTGTGCATGTCCCTCTCGATGAACTGCCCTCTGCTGCTGTCCTCAAGAGAGACCTGCAAGAAATGGACGATTTTATAAAAAGAGGAAATGAAGGGGATGAAAATACCGGCAGTTGCGTCGGAATGAATTTCCCGCAGGCCCTTACCCCACCGTACAGGGCAAAGCTGGTGGAGCTCGTGCGCCCCTGGTATGAATGGGCGCTGGAACAGCACAAAACAAATAACCTTAACAACCTGCCTGAATACCTTCCTGTTGAAATTGTAGTAGCCAGGATAGGTGATGTGGGGTTTGTGGGATTGCCGTTTGAGCCGTTTGTGGAAACAGGACTGAAAATTAAAAAAGAGGCATTCCTGCCTTGTGTAATGACATGCGGATATACCGACGGCAGGTCTGGCTATATACCTGACGGAACAGGAGCAGGCGACCGCGAATATATGTCTGGCCAATACAGGTACGGTACGATCATCAAATCACCGGGAAACAAACCGGGAGAGTTATCAAAATATGACAAGATCTTCACCCCTCCCTATAAGTCACCGGCAGGTGATGAGTGTGCCAGGGTGGCTGTTAATAAGATCAACCAATTTGCAAAATAGAAACAGGTGATAGCAGTCAGGTATCACCCTGAAAAATATTTGTTATGAGCAACAATCCTGAAATGCGTAACTGCATAATTGGAAAAAATTGTGAAATTGCCCCTAATGTCCTTCTGGGCTATCAATATAAGGGGTGGTCAATGCCTGCTGAAATAGGAGATATGGCTCTTATTCACAGCGGAACTGTAGTATATTCAGATACAGTGATAGGCAAAAGGTTCACATGCGGGCATAATGTAACCATAAGGGCTGAATGTATTATTGGCGACAGAGTTGTAATACTGCACGGATGTACCCTCGAAGGAAAGATAACTATAGGAAAAGGAGTTAAAATAATGGCTCATGTATATATACCGAGCCGGACAGTCATAGGAGAGATGTCATTTATCGGTCCGGGCGTTACTATCCTGAATGCCAGACTGCCAATGCGCGAACCGGGCATTGCCGCAGTTACAATAGGAAATAATGTGGTTATTGGAGGAAGCTCTGTCATAGGCCCCGGCGTGACTATCGGCGACAATGTATTTATTGGTGCCGGAGCGCTTGTAATCAGGGATGTTCCTTCCGGTTCACTGGCATACGGCTCGCCGGCAGTTATAAAGCCACTGCCCGAAAAATTTGGAAAGGGGAATGATCCCGGACAGATATTTACCGGCCTTGACTTATGGAATAACTGTCCGGATGACAAGACCTGGCAGGACGAGGATTTTTTAGGGAAAGATACGTGGTTGCCGGAAAATAAAATTTAGCTTTTCAATAAAAACTATTAAACATGATCAAAATAGGAATTATAGGAATGAGCCCGGGAAACGCACACCCCTACTCCTGGTCTTCAATAATAAACGGATCTTTTGATGGAAAGGAGATCATTAAAAAAGGATTCCCGGCTGTTACCGCTTACCTCGAAGCTAACAGGGATACACTGGGCATTGCCGGGGCACGGGTGACTACTGTCTGGACGCAGTCAGGTGATATCTCAGAGAGCATTGCCAAAACAGCAGGCATAGATAATATTGTTACAAACATGGAGGAGATGGTCTCACTGGTTGATGCAGTGATCCTGGCCAGGGATGATCCTGAGAACCATGTCGCTATGTCGAAGCCTTTCATCGAAGCGGGAATACCAATATTCATCGACAAACCGCTTGCATATTCACGCGAAGACCTTGAATGGTTTGCCAGTCATGTGACTGCCGGTAAATTCATTATGTCTTGTTCCTCTATGCGTTATGCCAATGAGTGCCGTACCGCAAAGCAGGATCTTTCATCAATAGGTAAGCCTGAGCTGGCCACAGCAGTAGGCAAAAAAGACTGGAAAAAATATGGTGTTCATTTACTGGAAGCCCTGTTTGCACTGCTGGATGACCCAAAACCGGTTTTTGTGAAACATATTGGTAAAAAAGATAAAGATATAGTGCATATTGAGTTTGAGTCAGGCTTGCAGGCAACAGTCCATCTGTTCATGAATATCGCATCAACATTTCAGTTATCGCTGTTCGGACAAACAGGATGGAAACTGATAGATATAAAAAACTCATACTCAATGTTCAGAGACAATATAATTGAATTTGTTAGGTCAGTAAATGAGGGTAAACCCCGCCTCTCATTTGACAAGACTTTTAATATAATTCAGACTGTAATAGCAGCTGACGAGAGCTTCAAAAACGGAGGTAGAACTATTAATTTTTAATCTGATAAAAAATATATATTATGAATGTCAAAGATTTATTGAACCTGAAAGGAAAAATTATTCTTGTGACCGGAGGAGCCGGCCTTTACGGGAAGTGCATTGTCGAGGGACTGGCAGAGGCCGGAGGAACGGTAATTACTGCGTCAAGGAATCTGGAAAACGGACAAAAAGTTGCAGATGACTTCAGAAGTAAAGGACTGGATGTTCATGCAATGAAGGTTGACCAGGCTGACCATGATTCTGTTCTGGGGCTGAAGAAGGATATAAAAAAGCAGTTTGGCAGGCTTGATGTTTTTGTCAACAACTCAGTTGCCCGGCTAATGAAAGGTTATGATGCCCCAATAGAAGATTTTGCCGCGTCGATGCGTATCAATGCCACCGGAATGATGGATATAGTGCGTGAAATGGGTAACCTCATCGGTGAAGGCGGAGGAGGAAGCATAGTGAATATCAGTTCGATGATGGGCATGTACGGACCTGACCTTTCAAATTATGAAGGCACCGATATGGGAACACCTCCGCCTGATTACTTTTTTCACAGGGCAGGGATCATAAACCTAACCCGTTATCTGGCCCGGGTTCTTGCAGATAAAAAGATAAGGGTCAACAGTGTCAGTCCCGGCGGTTTTTTCAACCACCAGCACGAAAGATTTCTTGAGAATTACTGCAAAAAAGTCCCGGTCGGCAGGATGGCAAACAACGACGACATAAAAGGAGTAATGGTGCTGCTGGCCTCAGATGCCGGAGCTTACATTAACGGAGAGAATATATTAATGGATGGGGGGATGCATGCCTGATCTTCAGGTATGCACCTCCCCTGACATGCTATATTACCAATACCTCACATTGTAGGTTGCTGGTTTACCAAGGATAATATCATAAGCATCATTACCCCTGCTTATAACCTGAACTCCTTTATCAGCCTTTGGCGGCCGCTTGCTGACGATTCTAAGGATTCCTTCGCCGGGCACTGTTTTTAGCGTGATCTCCTTTTGATCCATAAAAAACTCAATGTCACCGTTCGGTGTGGGCACTTTGCCTTTCATCCATTGCAATCCGGCCAGCGAGGGCTCAATGATATATGATCTGTAACCCGGAGCAGTCGGCTTCACTCCCATCAGGTATTTACCAAAAAGATAAACCGGATTAGCCCCCCAGGCATGGCACAGGCTTTTGCCAAACGGACGGCCGTACATGGCATAGTGCTCATCACCCGATTGTTCCGGGTCATAGGCTTCCCAAATAGATGTTGCCCCCAAATCCAACATACCTCCCCAGTAATCCCTGACAAATTGAATAGCTTTCTCTTCCTCCCCTATTTCGCAAAGCGACGCAAGCTCATAGAATTTCATGTAGGGTGTTGTTATCTTAAGAATATCATCATTCAAAATTACATTGTCGCGGATCTTTTGTTTCTTATCATCATCAGCATACCCGAAAAGGATAGAAAACATATTGGCATAACGTGTTACGGTACCTGACAAAATCCCGTTGATGCGGTTATGCACAAAAGCGCCTTTTGCATCGTTCCAAAAGGTATCGAAGACCTTGGTTTTTATACTTTCAGACAGTCTGTTACACTTGACGGCATAATCATCATCTCCTGCAATGGCTGCACACAGCGCCACTGCTTCGAGGCTCCTGGCAAGGAGAAGCTGCTCAAAACTGACCTCACCCTTTTTATCAATCTCCGCCCAGTCAATAAACACCCAGTCACCGGGAAGCCCTTCCACAAATCCGTTATCATTAGTCCTTCCGAGGCAGAATTCAAGCATAGTTTTCATTCTTGGATAAATCTGCTCTACAAAAGCTGTGTCGCCGGTATAAAAAAAGTGATCATAGATACCCATCATCCAGTAGAATGAATAGTCGAGAATGGTATTGATATGTGTTTCGACCGGATCATGACCGCGAAGGGCATATAAAGTACGTTTGTTCACATCTTCATCAAAAAAAGTGTAGAAATTCATCAGATAACTCTGATAAGCATCACCACTCCATATCCAACGGTCACGTTTTATTCCGTCAAGATGAAACTCCCTTGTGTTTAGGTGGAGTGTATAAAGCGAGACCTCATAAATTTTATTTAGCAGTTCATCAGAACATTCAAAATCGCCTCTGTAATCAACAGGCAGGTATTCATAAAGGGCGGAAATTTGGTCGAAAGAGACATTACCATTCCCGACAGCATATATATACCTGAAAGCCCTTGTTTCGGTCGTATGATCAACAGGCGTATTCCAGTCGACATCAATAAAGTCATAGGTTTCAGCCTCTTTCCCTGCCAGAGCCTCCTCTCTGGTTTCTCCGTAGAAAAGAGTAAGCATTCCTTCCCCTGCCAGTCTCTTTACAATTACTTTTCCGAAAGTCTCTTTGCCAAAATCCACCAGCATGCTGTTCTGGTCTCTTTGCAAAACTGTAGCCTGAACAGGAGTGTATTCAAGTGAAAATGTTGAAGGCGGCTTTGAAGGGTCAGCAAACTTTCCTGCAGCAGCATTGTAAAATTTAAGATTTTGATTAGTCACCTGCCAGCTTTCATCGGTATATACAGTTTTGCCCTGAACCAGCAGCGAGGGGAAGGTTTCGTAGTTTTCAACCAAAAAGTTCAGTCTGTGCCTACCGGCAGGCAGTTCAAAGTTCATAGGATCGAAATCGTAAGCCACTCTTCCGTCAATACGGACATGATATCGTCCGTCAGCAAAAATTTTGATTTTTTCCGGTTTATCTAATTCATATACCTTATCAAACTTAATAAGAGCATATGGGGCATCCACCCTCCAAAAAGGAGGATAAGGCTGTGCGCGCTCCTGCCTTCTTCCTCCGACAAGAGTATGAAGCCAGATATCAAAATCTCCCGGGTACCAGATCCACCTGGCATCACCGGGAACATCTGCGGTGATTGGTATATCACTGCCGCTCTCAATCTTCTTACCTGCATCGCTGCCTGCATGCACTGCTAACGACATTAAAAGGAATAATATAGTTAAATTATGGTTTTTGAATATTGAATATTTTATTTCCATATAAATATAATTTAGTTAAACAATTTACAATCAATTTTTTTTAAATCCGTTCACTCAAGTGAACGGCAAGGGATAAGGCACTGAACAATCAGGCTGCCATCATCCGAGCCTTATCCATTGCCTCCGGCTTCAGCCGACGGATCAATACAGCACTGAACCCCCATCTCTGCCTTATTCATTGCCGCCGGCTTCAGCCGACGGTTGCTTCGGTTGCTTCTATTTTTTGTCTCATTTAATTTAAAACTACCTGTACCCCTTTCGGGGCTTCATATAAAGTTTTAATTCTCCCGTCACTCTCCTTAGTATGCCTGACAAAGAGAACTCCCCGGGGAGTAGGATAAGTTCCTTCGACCCACTCCAGGTCACCCAGGTGGGGCTCAATGCTGATAACTGCAGCCCCGGGCTCAACCACTTTTATGCCCAGCACATGTTCGGTAAGCCAGGCTGTCGGACCGGAAGCCCAGCCATGGCAGAGGCTGTGACGGTAACTTTTATAGCAATAATCGCCATAATCACCATGGACATCCTTTTTACCTTCAGGCACAACCTCATCAATACGTGCAGCATTTTCCATCCACTCTATATTGAAATCCTCCCAAAAGGTTGTTGCTCCGAGGTCAAGCATTCCTCCCCAAAACTCACGGATATTATCCAGCGCTCCCTGGTGGTCACCTGCAAGAGCCCTTGCCTGCAACATATAGTAACCATAGAAAGTTGACATACCCTTTGAGCCATCACGTGCCAGCACTTCTGAATTTGCAGCTTCCGGATTTACAAGTCCTGACAGCGCCAATAATGCTGCTGCCTGCTTGGAACCACCCATTCCGGGAATATGTCTTTTCAGTTTTTCAGCCGACTCAATGCAGAGCAACTCAGTTTCCTTATCATTTAAGATTTTACACAACTCAGCCCCTGCTTTAAAAGTCATCACCATCAATGACTGTAATCCGGCATGCACAGCATCCTCATTCCTGCTGGAAGGCCAGTCGAGGAACCTCGTACCATCAAGGATCTCTCTGCCTGAATCATCAATCTTTGCAGAAAGATGTCTGAGCAGTTGAGACAAATAATCTTTTTGTTCTTTAAGGTAATTGAGATCGCCGTAAAAATTGTACCAGTCGCGATGTATTAAAACCCACCACATAGAATAGGAACTGATACCGTTCATCCATCCCGGCAAAGGGGTCAGGTCGCGTATAAGATCCAGACTTTGGGTCACTACTTCATTATTTCCGAAAACAGCATTCACAGACATCACCTCAGGATGAAGGTCGCCCACCCATACCAGCCGGTCACGCTTAATACCATCCCACAGATACTCCTGCATATTCAGGTGAACGGTATATGCACCGGTCATCCAGATATCATTAAGGCGTTTATCATTACTTATAAAAGAACCTGTATAAGGTATATCCCTGTACACAAATATGGCATTTATCTCCTTTATCTCAAGTTTTACACCCGGATCAACCAGGTCTATTCTCACAAAACGGAAACCAGACTCTCCTGTTTCAAATTTTCCAAGCCATGGCAGGGTAACAATAAAATCCCTCATTGCATGATCGTTGGTGGCGCCATTATCTTTCGTATCACTCATAGTCTCAGCCACAGATTCACCAAATCTGATCCGTACCCTGCCCGCCGGTTTGGTATTATTTCTTGTGGTAATGATCTCAACACCTCCATTTATCTCTCTTCCAAAGTCAAGGATAATCCCTGCTGCGCCAGCATCTTCCCCGTTTATCAGTGTCAGGTATTTGCCACTGTTCAGGTCAGCTTGTCCGTTACCCGGGATCAGTATACTCTCAGCATTTTTAACCATCTCACCGGAAGGGTCAATGGTATGGACAATACTGACAGGTGACAGGTACTTACGTGTAAGTCCGGTTTCACGCACCTCCGGTGCTTTTCCCATGCTGAAAGCAGGTGGTAATTGTCCGGTGGCAGATAATATGAAAGAGAGAAAAGCAAAAAGCGTAAGTTTAAATATTTTTCCGGCAGAGGAAAGAAATCTGTTATAGCACATTGAATCAATTTTTTAAATTTGATCAAAAATAAATAATAAAATCACCCTGTAAAAACAAAAATCATTTTCGGCATCGAAGCCAGGAATAGATTTTCTCCCTTACTTCAGGTGACAGACGGCTGATATCTTCAGGAGAAAACAGCTCAATATTTTCCGGTGATCCGTATAAATCATATACTTTACCCGCCTCCTTTACACATGTCACAACATCGCTGTGATATGCATCTTTGTCAAGCTCCGGAGCTATTACCAGAACCGGCCGTGGTGCAATTGCACCAAGCAGCTCATGATAATCATACGGTATGCGCTCCTCATTTCCTGTAAAAAAACCAAGTCGTGGTATCAAACCGTGCAGGTGGGAATACCTTTTAATACCCTCTGTACCTCTTTCCGGCAGGTCAGTGCGCATCGGGGTAAAACCACAGACGGAGATAACCCCGCAAATACGTTCATCCAGGGCTGCTGAATACAATCCCACTGTAGCTCCTATAGAATAGCCCGAAACAAAGATCCTGTTGCCGTCAATATTTAATCCAAAAAGATCAGAACACCCCAGTGTGAGTATTATTGAAATAAGTAAAAGCCTGTAGTTCATGTGAATATAACTTAGTTAAACATTTAAAATTTATTCATGGTCGTTTAAATTTGGCTTTGAAGCCTTGATTTATTTTATTTTTTTTACCCAATATACCTGTCAGTATTAAACCTGTCAGAACGGTTACCAAAGTACCTATGAGGGTGTACCATGTCCAGGCAATCTGCGTAAATATAATAATAAAAGCCATAGTGATTATTCCCGTCAGGAATGCAGGTACGGCATGTTTCAGCTCTGGTCTCTTAAAAACAACTCCCAGCAGGAATGCTCCCAGCAGTCCGCCGTAAGTAAAAGAGGCAATTGAAAGAGCCAGTTCGACCACCGCCTGTGCACTTTTCATAAAAAATATTGCTGAGCCGGCAAGTAAAATGCACCAGATGCTGGTTATAAGCCTTGAAATCAACATCTCGTTCGATGGTTTTAATTTCTTGTAATAGGGAATAACATAATCGTACATAGTAGACGACCCCAATGCTGTAAGGGAGCTCGAAAGAGTAGACATAGCGGCAGCGAAGAGTGCGGCAATGATAATTCCCGTCAGCCCCTGCGGCATCTCCTCAATTATAAATTTCGGAAAGACTTCATCAGGGGTAATATCAGCCCCGCCGTAGAACACATACAGCAAACTGCCGAGAAAAAGGAACAGTGCAAACTGAAAAATAATAATACCTCCTGTTGTAACCAGTGCTTTCCTGCTGGCATTAAGTGATCCGGTAGCTATAAGTCTCTGAATTATCAGCTGGTCAATTCCATGAGATGCCATAGAAAGAAAAGCCCCGCCCAAAATACTTGCTATGAGAGTATAAGGAGCAGCAAAAAATTCCTTAATACTTTTGTTAAAAGAAAGGTCAATAAGTTCATATTTTCCAGCCTCAATAGCATTGGAAATACCACCGGACAGTCCCCCGTCCAGATTTTTCCCCAGAATAATAATAGCTGCCACAGCTCCTGCCAGGTAGATAAAAAGCTGAACCATATCCATCCAGACCACAGATTTTAGTCCCCCGGCAAATGTATAACTATAGGTCACCAGAGCAATGATAATTATAGCCCCGATGTACATCTGATTATTTGAAAGAGTGCCGGCTAAGGAAGTCCCCTGCAATATAATAGCCAAAGGGATCGCCGTCGCAAAAACCCTCACCCCGTCAGCCGCCAACCGGGTTATCATAAATACTCCGGATGCCAGGTTCTTCATTGGCACACCGAATCTCCCTGACAGGTAACTGTATGCCGTTCCTATTTCTCCCTTAAAGTAGGCAGGGAGGATAATCCATGCCACAATGACCCTTCCCAGAAAATATCCCAGAGTGATCTGAAGAAAGTTAAGGTTAGTCACATAGGCAAGTCCCGGAATACTTATAAAGGTCAGAGCGCTTGTTTCGGTTGCCACAATAGAGAAACATACAACCAGCCAGGGCATCTTTCTTCCACCCAAAAAATAGTCTTTTGTAGAAGTCTGTTTACCTGCTATTTTTATTCCGAACCAGGAGATCCCTGCCAGGTATGCTATTAAAATTACTGTATCTAAGGGTGTAAAATTCATTACGATCTTTTTTCTCTTATTTTTTTGATAGTATACTGAACAGGCGATAACCTCTCCTCCTCAGCAGATGTTATAGTTTTCAACTCTTCCAGAGCCTCATGAAGTTCATAGCAAGCATCTTCATAACTGATCCTGCATATATCACCAATCAGCCTGACAGCCCTGTCCTTTAATTTTTTATTGGAAACATCGACCCAGCTCATCCAGTTACCGGTAACCCTTCCCATCAATACCATTGTAGCGGTGGATATTGTGTTAAGGACAAGCTTAAAAGCCAGATGCCGGAAGAGTCTGAGAGGAGTCTCATTAACAGGATAATCAATCTTAAAATCCGTTTGATAGTCACCCGCGCCAATTACAAGGGAATACGATCTCTGAAAAGCCGAAGCGCACTCATCAGATGCAGCTCTGTACTCTTCAAAATATTCTCCGTTTATCTCATTGCTTCCCAGAATATTTACAGCAACATTGGGAGTTCGCGACAGCCTGGAGTTATCAGGTTCATTACCAATGCAAAACTTTAAAATCTGGTCTCTGTCAAGAAGAGGGGGATTATCAACCAGAACCTGCGGAGCATTCATTTTCCGGTAGAGAGCGCTGTCCCATTTCAGGCAGCGAGGTTGTCTGCATAACATACTGTTCCAGGCTTTTGGAGTTGAGAAGAGAGGATTTTTGGCAAATGCCCATGAGGGAGGCGATATTTTATCATCAATCTTAGTAAAAGGGGGTAACATAAAAGTAGGTGCCCGTTCCGTTGTATCGGTAAAAATATCTATCATGTGATCATTTGCAAAATAGGTCACCAGTCCCTTTTCTTTATATACAGCCACCTCCAGCTTTATATAGTCAGCAAGGCTTTTCAGGTTAGAAGCAGAATTCAGTTCAGCAAGCAGATGGTTAAAGGCTTCAGGATAGTTACAACTTCCCTGCCCTTTCTGCCCCGAACTGGAATCTGAAAAATCATTCAAGATATTCAGCAGAACAGTTTCCAGGGCAGCGCCGGCAACAAGTAGCTCAGAAGTAGTTGCCTGCATCCTTGTTGAGCCTGCGATAGCCATTGGACAACAATAGAGGTCCAGCACTGTAACCCGCGGATCTTCAATAGCTCTCTTTGAGCGTTCAATATTGTTCACCAATATTTCTGCAGGATTATTAAATAAAAGAAAAACACCGGCTCCCCGGTCAGCCGCTTCAGCCACTGTGCCAAGCACAGAAGAGGTCTCTCCTCCCTCCGTTATGGCGACCAGCACATCACCTTTTACAATATTAAGCTCCCTTGCCTGCTGACGGCCGAACTCCTGATAATCCTCGAAAGATTCAACAGAGCGGATAAGGGCGTAATCCCCGCCTGTCATTATGCTGTATACGCTATCTTCATATTTTCTGGTCCTGTAGTATAGTTCAGGGGCAGATCTGTGAAGGTTAATAAAAAATCGTCTCCACACAGATTCCAGGAGAATGCTGAGCCTGCCTGTTGATCCACAACCCGAAAATACTACCTTATTACCCTTCCTTACGGCCGTTTCGACATCATTGATCATCTTTTCATATTGCCAGCTGTGAAATATTTTTTCAGCCATTCCAACGATATCTGCGTCAACTGACAATAATGCACGCAGACCCTCCGCCGGATCAGCTTCAAATTTTTTATCCAGTCCGCGGGTTTTAGGGTTTGACTGTTCAGTAGGCAATATTCCCAGGTGAAACTGTTTTTCATTTTTCAGAAAATTTTCCGCCTCTCTTTGTGCTCTGTTTTGAACAGTATTTTTCTTATTCATTTAAATTTATTATTTAGAATCTGGCCTGACAATTTCGTGAAACTTCTTTTAGTCTGATTATAACAGAAATAAAATTTATTGGGGAATCAATTTTTAAACAAATTATTGATTTTAATTGAAAGTCAGCATTTAAACAACCTACAAACTGTACTTAACCAAAATTGAAATCTCCCTGCCTGTATCTTCAATATTGTCAATTTTCAATATCCCGTTATCTTCATCATATTCAGCTGCATACTCTCTGGATTCATATTCCGGCTTACCCGGGTAATGCACTCTAAGGCTATGGATCCTTTTTTCAGGCATTTTATCATATTTACCGGTTCGGGGGTGGATAATTATTTCAACATCATCATCATTTTCGATACATTCCACCGTTGTCCGGGCGATATTCCCTTCAAGATATTTATAACTCTCCCCGTCATCCTCAAAAAGAGTAAATAAAGATTTCCCCTTCGGATAAATTTCCCAGATTATCTCCTCCGGCGTGGCAGTCCCTATGCTGCTCCTAACCTTTTGTGAAGGAATAATTGACCCGGCCTTTACAAACAGTGGCCCTCCCCTATCTTCCGGAAACTCAGAAGCTATCTCCTGCCGGCCTTTGTAACGTTTGCCTGTCCAGTAATCTATCCACTCACCCTCAGGCAGGTATACAACTGAGTCAAAGGCAGAGACCAGTAGAGCATCTCCAAACATATACTGATTGATATAATTATCGCACTGTTTATCATCAGGATAGATCAACGAGAGTGCACGCATCATTGGAACAGCCTTCATAGATGCCACATGGGCTGTTGAGTAGATGTAAGGGATCAGTTTATAACGAAGCTGTGCATAGTCCCGTATCATAGCCAGCGGTTTTTCGCCCAGAAACCAGGGTTGCACGTACATATGCCATCCCAGTATCTGTGTAAGAGGCTGGAAGAAACCAAAATGAATTCCTGCCGGAGAATGAGTCTGCAGATCGGTACAGACATTCGAATGACCACCGAAACCATGATTAATAAGCGATATCATCGGTCCGGGGCCTCCGCCGGTATCTCCGGCCCAGGTGGCTGAAAAGCGCTGTATCCCCGAATAACCCCCAACAGTAAAGATCATAGCCCGCCTGCCGGTATGATCCTTAAATCCATAGTGCATCTGCTTACTGTAAAGCAGAGGATATAGGTTGATCATCTCATGGTCATCCATTCCGTTAGCCCACCTGCGTTCGGGATCAGGCTTCAGCGTTACCTGTCCGGCACCGTCAAGCTTAAACATAGATGCCCCGTCATCCACAAACTTTTTCAGATGGTCAAACCACGGTTCAATATCCTTTTCCTGCTGAGCTTTCTGCGTTATCATCTTGTCACCTAAAAGGGTATCCAGTATAACAGCCTCTTTATTAACAGTCCGGTCAACAGGACTTCGCGTTTCTACTGCACCGCCCACTCCTTTTTCAAGCAGGTACTCCTCATATTCGCTGAAATCATAATTAGTACAAAGCCACAGGCTCATCCTGAATCCCATTTCCCTCAAAGCATCTGCAAAAGTAGCCCTGCCGGTATGTCTTAACCAAAAAGGGATATGAAAACGCTCCTTACTCCACTCCTTTTTTGTTGAAGTATCATAATGCTTCTCCATCCAGTCAGGTTCCAGTCCGATAACATCGCATGGAATGTCATGTCTTCTGAATTCATAAGCCTCATAGAGGACATCGCGGGCTCTGACGCCTCTCTCGTCGCACACCCATGTCAGTCCGTAGCCCCATTTTGGCAAAAGATGCGGCTTGCCGGTAATATCTGTATACTTGTCGAGCATACTCAGCATCGAACTGCCGGAGATAAGGTAATAATCAATAATACCCCTTTCTGAAGCAAACGACAAGCGGTCTTTTACGGTAGCTCCCGCATCAAATGAATGGATCATGGTTGTATTTAAAAACACACCCCAGCCCCTGTTGCTCATAACATACGGAACAGGTGCGTATGAATCCCTGTTTTTGATCATTATCTGATTTTTATGTCCCCGTTTATTCAGTTGTTCGCGGGATTCATCACCAAATCCGTACAACCTCTCATCGCCAGTCAGCCGAAAAGACAATTCAAAACCACCTGCCGTTCCCGGCGAAGGCGGGAGGTCATTACCCACAATTAACTTACCGTCATTGTCGAGCAGCTTAACTGAACCATCCCCCTTATCAATAGTCAGTTTTACCGAATCCGTGGTGATCTCAGTAAAATTCCTGTCATTCGTGATCTTAACCTGGTGATGACTGCAGGCAGTATTTAAAATTCCGTACCGCACCATTCCGCCTTCCGGAAAATTGTTTTCACTATTCATCCTGATCCTGAAGACAGAAGGGCTCACAAAATCGATCAGCAGAAAGTTATCCTTTATCTGCAGACAGATTGATGTATCGGTTTCACTTACAATGTCTTTACAGGAATTCAGATTGGCAGCTGAAATTTTATTTGAATTAAATATACTCATGCAGCCGAAAAGAGCGATAAATGCAATTGCTATGATATTTTTCATCATGATGGTTTTTGCTGTAATATTATAATATTATGATGTATTTTGAAACTTTTAAAGAGATTAAATTATCCGTTCGCTTCAGCGAACGGCAAGGGATTAGGATTAAACTTTTGTAGTAACTTATAATAATATAGCCCTGCAACATATTGAATCCGAAAAACGTTACAGCATTTAAAAAGTAATTTATAAATTTGTCCTATGGAAAAGACAGGAGAAATAGAATTTAGAGTAATTGGCAAGTCCGGTAATAAGGAATTAAAGCCTGATAACTATGACATTAAACACATTGCATCACTATTTCAAAATATTGAGGATTTGCTTTTTCCAAACAATAAAAAAGAAAGACCTTTAATTACATATGACATTCAAGAGGGTTCTGTAAAGCATATTTTTAAAACTTCAATACAAACGATTATTGGATTTAGTGCCATTTTAAGCCAGGTTAATGAAAACCAATCAATTGATTTTTTGGATTTAAAAACTGCTTGTGCAATAGAAAATATTCAGAATTTTTCTTTACAGAAAGATTATGAGTTTCAAATAAAGACTTCACTAAAAGAACATTATGAACTGAAAATTTCACCTGAAACAAAATACTATAGAACTGAAAATATTTGGGTTGATGCTGAATTTTATTTCTATGGAATATTGAAGGATGCCGGTGGAAAAAGTAAAGCTAATATTCATTTGGATACAGAAGATTACGGCTACATTGCAATTGAAACAGGTGAAGAATTTTTAAAAGAACGTGAAGAAAACTTACTTTATAAAAACTTTGGTGTCAGAGCAATTGGTAAACAAAATATTGAAACCGGAGAAATTGAC
>CAZBWK010000008.1:45917-56808 GCA_964495655.1 uncultured Prolixibacteraceae bacterium
ACACAAGAACAATGAGAATGGTAGAATTAATAAATTATAACCCTAAATTTGACTACTCATATCTTAACAATCTTATTTTAAAAGCCAAAAAGAACTGGAAAGGTATTGACCCGGATAAATGGATAAATAAAATAAGAGGAGGTTATGATGCATAGTGTATTACTTGATACAAGTTTCTTCATCCGTCTTTTAAATGATGAGGATGAATTGCACGAAAATGCCCTTTCATATTACAAATATTTTTTAGAAAACGAAATTGTTTTAAAAGTTTCAACCATTTCAATTGCCGAATATTGTGTTTTGGGAAAACTTGATGATTTACCCCTAAAAGACATTCAAATCATACCATTTAATTTAAATCACGCTGAAAAAACCGGAGAATTCGCTCAAATAATTTTCACTTATAATAAAACAGCAGATGAAAAACTTCTCCCTAGAGCAATAATACCAAATGATTCAAAATTATTTGCACAAGCGGACCTTGATAAAGCTGTTACTCATTTCATAACATCTGATAAAAGGTCTTTAAATACATTAAAAGCTTTGAAAACTGGCATTAATCCAAAATTTGAGATCATAAATATCAGAATTCCTTATAATCAGACTTTCGGGATATTGGACCTATGAATTAAATATGTTGAATATAGAGTATACACGATATATATAAAACAGGAGAATTGGCAGTTAGTGCCGAAAAATATAAAAGCCCCCACAAAAAAATTGCAAAAATTCACTTCTCTATACACAACTCATCATCAATGCCGAACTCAGCATCGCGCCGGCTAAAATAGACGGCCTTGCCATCCAGATCGATGAATTCAGTTAAAACCAGTTCAAAATCATGTTCATCACCCAGGCTGTGCCCCTCTTTCCACGCGCCGATAATACATTTAGTACCACCAGGCCTTACATGATCACAAGGCAACGGTCCCCTGGCAGACCCGGGATCAATAAATAACCTTCCCAGTTCATAGCTGTCCATTTCATCAAGTCCTTTACCTCTGTTAAGCTCAGGATTAAAACAATACAGTACCGGTCCCCGCATAACAGCAACACGTCCGAATTGCCGCCTGCGCCCTTTAACGAACCGCCAGTCCATCGGCATGTCAAGGATGATGGTATCATTCTTACTCCACACCTGTTCAACACGGAAGAATGTACCAGGTTCAGCCGGCTGATCAGAGTTATTATCCTGAGAGACAGTTGCCTCATCCGCCCATAGTGGTATCCTTAATAAAACAGAAAATTTTTGCGGTTTAGATGAATTGACAACAATCGTAACCGATCCTGAATTGGGATAATCAGTTATTTGTTTGATGTTTACCATGTTTTCGCCCGACAAATATATATTGGCTTCCGACTGCTGGTACAGGTTAATTGCAATCCCTTCGCCTGATTTATAAAAAATAAATGCCGGCAGTTCAGACACAATTCTTCTGTAATTATTGGGACAACAATATGTATCACCTTCGAAAAACTGCCTTTCACCTTCAACCGGGGTATAATAACGGATTCTCCGGCCGTCGGGTGACTGAGCAGCAAAGAGTGCATTGTAGATTGTGCGTTCCATAAGATCCCCGTAAAAAGGATCTTTCTTCATCCGAAGCAATGTTTCATAAAAACGCAACTGGTATGCAGTGGCACAAGTTTCTCCCAGGGCATGGGCACCATCCTGATCGTTAGTCCAGCATTCCCACTGACCCGCACCTCCCGATATCAGCATGGCATCCTCTTCAGTGAGTTGCTTCATCGCCTTCTCTGCAACAGTAAAATCCGGACTGCCATCTGATAGCCTGCTCAGCTCAATTTGTGCCAGAGTCCTGGCCATATATGCATAAATATGCCCCTCAACCCCCATCTTTCTGCCAAGGACAACTCTCCCCTTCCAGTCGGGAACACCCAGCTCCTCAACAAGGAAATTCAGATAATCCTGATCTCCAGTCTCTTCATAAAGGGCAATCAAAGCCCTGTCAAATCCGGTCACCCCCACATGACAAACTGTGATCTTCCAATTTTCACAAATCTCTTTACTCCAGTTTTTAATAATGAAATCAGCAAGACTGACCGCAGCATCAAGTGATGTCCGGTTTTGGAAAGATCTGAAATCATTTACCAATCCATAAATAATATATCCCATCTCATGAATATCCCAAAGCTGACTGACTCTCAAATCCTTCTCCATTATGCCTATATAACCATCCGCTTCCACCGTTTCCAATAAACTGCCAATCAGATGATCTTTGACCTCAATGACTTTGGGATTACCACTGTATCCGGCAAATTTAACCGATGCATCAATCAGCTTTCCCACACCGATATAACCACCCTTACTCTTCTTTTCGGTGAACGGCAAAATAAAATCTTTTTCAATACTGATCTTTAGCAGATTATTATTTATTGTTGAATCTATTCTCCTGCCAATCTCTCCTTCAACTTTCACATCAGTCAGGCTGACGGAATGCCAATAATTATTTTCAACGGACAGGTTATTGTTCTCCTTCCGGCTGCAGGCCATCAGAAGAAAAAATATCAAAAAAGCAGTTGTGATTTTCATAGATTTACATTACAGATTATAAATTCAGTCAATACAAAGTTGTTCTCTATACCAAATTTAAGAAATAATGTCTTAATCATATAATGTTTAAAAGCTATTGTTTATTTTTAACCTGTTGGGATTGAAAATCATTTTTCGCGGAAACTTTTATAAAAACCAAATGATCATGAACAGGATAATACTCTTTTTAGCAATACAGACACTCTTTGGATGTCAAAACCTGCAGACTAACAATGCAACTGACCAATTAACAGGTGAAGGTGATGCCTTCTGGATCGGCGACGGCAAAGAAGCGCCTGCTGAGGACTCTCTGTTTTATCTTGATGATCCTGCTCCCATGTTCAGAAAAGAGTTCAGCCTGAATGGCGAATTACAGTCAGCCAGACTGCTTATTACAGCTGCCGGGTACTATAGAGCCACAATAAACGGCCGGCGTGCAGGCAATAACATGCTTGATCCGGCCTGGACTGAATTTGGCAAAAGAGTCTATTATTCTGAATATGATATTAAGGACCTTCTTTCAGACGGGAATAATTGTATTGGGGTAGTTTTGGGAAAAGGATTTTATGACCCGCTTCCAATGAAAATGTGGGGAAATAAGAACCTTAGAGTTGCCCTTAATGTTGTTGGCAGGCCTGTTTTTATTGGCAAACTAATCCTGGAATATAAAAATGGTAAGAAAGAGGTTATAAAGACTGATGATTCGTGGCACTTTGAATATGGGCCGATCATAAAAAATAACGTATACCTGGGTGAAGTTTATGATGCAGGAAGAGAGATAAAGGGCTGGGACCTGCCCGGTTTTGATGACTCATCATGGACAGCTGCACTTATACAGGACGGTCCCGGAGGGACATTACAGAAAACATTCTTCCCGCCAGTTCAGGTAACCGGAATAATTACTCCGGTTGAGATATATTCACCGCGCGAAGGATTATATATAGCAGATATGGGAGTCAATTTTACAGGAGTGCAGAGAATAAGATTAAAAGGAGACCCGGGAGATTCAGTAGTATTCAGGTTCGGGGAGCGCATTTATGAAGACGGCACGCTTAATCCGATGACTACTGTATGCGGACAGATCAAGAGGCCGGGCATCGGCGGGCCGGGTGCACCTGACACAGCCTGGCAAACCGACACCTACATTATCGGCACTCCGGAAGAGGAGTGGTATAGTCCTGAGTTCACCTTTCATACCTACCGGTACATGGAGATAGCAGGATTGAAATACAACCCGCAAATTAAAGATATCGAAGGACTTTCACTGAACTCAAATGTAGCGCATATCAACAGCTTTTCATCCTCCTCAGATTTGATCAATTCAATCCAGAAGGCAACAGAGAGAACCTTTCTCGCCAATCTTATCAGCGTCCAGTCTGACTGTCCTGCCCGCGAAAAATTCGGCTACGGCGGGGACCTGAATGCTACCTGCGAGGCTTTCATTTACAACTTCGACATGCAATCCTTTTACCGGAAGACAGTTTACGACTGGGTTGACGCGATTAATGACTCCATATTTATTGACACTGCACCCTTTGTAGACACCAAATATTGCGGATTAAGCTGGGAATCGGCATTCATCATCACCCAATATTACCTGTACCTTTACTATAACGACACAGAATTTATAAAAGAGTTATATAACCTTGACAAGCAATGGATGGAAAAAGCAGCCCGGATCCATCCGGAAGGTATTGTAGATGCAGGCCTCGGCGATCATGAATCATTAGAGCCTGTACCATCAGAATTAGTGGGTACATGTCACTATCTGTTCTGTGCACGTATAATGCAACAATTTGCATCTTTAATGAATGACAAAGAGGGCGAAGAGCAGTACCGGCAGTTAGCTGAGAAACTCAAAACCATAATCAGAAAAGAGTTTTGGGAAAAACCGGTAGAGGGCAAAATCAACAGGCAGACACTCTTTGCCAGCCTGTTATATTATGATATAGTAACTCCGGAAGAAGCTGCCTCTGCTGTTGATTCACTTATGAAAGCAGTAACCAGTGCACCTGCAGGGCATTTTACCACAGGTATTTTTGGCACAAAATATATACTGGAAGCTATATCAAGACATCTTTCCCCGGAAAAAGTCTTTGAGATAGTCAACAGTACCGAATACCCGGGATGGGGACACATGACAGACAGAGGTGCCACAACGATATGGGAAACCTGGAAAGAGAGTGACAATACCTACTCAAATTGTCACCCGATGTTCGGCTCAGTGTCGGAATGGTTCTACCGCTGGCTTGGAGGAATAAGGCCGGATCCCAGGTTCCCGGGGTTTACAAAATTCCACCTGGCTCCCTGTACTCCCAAAAACCTGGACCATGTTAACTGCACTTACCATTCTCCTGAGGGAAAGATTGTTTCCAACTGGAAAAAAGAGAATAACCAGTGCATATATCATTTCGAAATACCTGCCGGACTGACAGCAATGGTGGATCTTGCGGTCTCTCCCACTCAAACCGTATCACTAACCAAAACAGATGATCCCGGTTTCGAGGCAGGCACCATCTCCGGATTGCAATCTGGAAAATTTGATCTTAAAGAAGGGCGTTATCAGGTAGTCATCGAGTAATTATCAAGTAGTTATCTAAAAGTTATCAGGTGAATTCGTCAGTACAATTTTTCAATACTAACGCATTCTGCAATAATTTCATCGCCATCAGTATAATCCTGCATTCTATCTGTATATTAACCAGGCAGTAGCCACACAGTTTTTATCGGATGTAAAGCGTATCCACCGTGCCTGAAAGCCTTCCGGGAACTGAAAGTTAAATTTTTCTCCGGGCTTGATTATCACCTCTTTGTAGAGCATCCAGGGCCCGTGACCGATTGGGTTTACCTCAATTTTGAATGTAACCGGCTGGTCAGCTTCATGCAAAATCTCAAGCGAACGGTCATTATAAAACCCAATTAAAAACGGATCAGAAGGCACTCCGGCCTTCACTGTACTGTTTTTCCAGGGGCCCCCGTGGCCAGCAGGTTTACACAGTTGCCACAAATCGTCAATGACTCCCAGCCAAACAGCCGCCTGTCTGTCGTCCGAACGCACAATATGTTCACCCGCCTCAGCATCAGGATCGATTCCGGTCATGACCAGCATACCCCGGTAAGAGGCATAATCATGTATCCTGAAATTATGGGAAGCCACCGGCCTGATCTTTGCAAAGCCGTCGGCGTTCTCTGCAGGCAATTCATAAAAAGTCCCGGAAGCATGAAACAGGTCACGTTCCGTAGCCACTTCACGACAAATCCGTAGTTGTGCAGCATCTGTAAGCTGCTTATATTCAAAAGCACCCAGTGGCAGCCTCCATCTCCGGTTCTTATCGTCAGTGATCAGAACCGACGATTCATCAACAGAGATAACATTTTCAGGGATTTCAAATTTTTCTTTGATGAAAGAGTGTGTTTCAGGGTCATCTTTTTTAACAAGGTTCAATCCTGCATCCAGCTCATAATAACCAATCCCGGTTTCCGTTCCGTCTTCGAAACTGACTGCAGCGATTCCCAGTGCACGGCGGTTATCACCCAACCCGTACAACAACCCGCCAACAGATTTGTCATCTTTTACTTTTGCAAGTCCTTTAAAAATCGACAAGGAAGAGATTGTCCTGTCATCCGCTCCGGTATAATTAAAAATCACAGTTGCAGTGGCCGGTGAATTCACCCTGACCCTTATCCACTCCCCCGGATCATTTTTACCGAACTCTGCAAATGCAGAACTGCCGGCTTTCAGGGTATGACGTGCAAGCTCCTCCCACCTCTGGTTACCTGCCTTGTCAACCTCAAAAATAAAAGTTACCTCAGCCATTCCATGGTTGTATATCCATGCTGACCGATTTTCCCATCCTGCAAAAAGCATTGGCCCGGAATTTTCTCCGGCCCCGACCTCTTCGTTTAGCCAGACTGCACCAGAGGCGGTTGCCGGACCCAGTTGATCAGGTTTATCAGGCGAAGTAAACCACAGGTTCGAGTTCGATTGTCCCGGTCCTTCTATTCCACCTTTATGTTTTCTTTTATTCAGAAACTCCCTGTGAGCAGAATCATCACATCCGAAGACCAGCTGATTGTTCCAGCGGGCAAAATCACCGATCACCTTCAGGTAAGCCGAGCGGGGACGGATACCGGCTGAATTTTTCGCAGTGAAAGTTCCGGGAAAGCGCCAGAACATACCATGCATTGTCATCAGATAATCCGGCTTTTCCTCAGTCCCGACATCCCTGATCCGCGGCCATTCAGTATTCCAGCCGTGAGCGCCGTCGTAGCTGTGACTGGCCTTTGGCAGCCTGAAGAAGTCCCAGCCCGTTTCAGGATTACGCTCACCCAGAATAAGCGATCTATGATCCCACCCCGTTGCCCATATTGGATCAGTCTGAGGATTTTGGTTACCATAAATACCACCGGGACCGGTTACCTCCACGAACTGATTCCGGCGAACCAGCTTCCAGTCACGCCCGTCCCATTCAGAAAGTGAGCCCGCTTCAATGTCAAACTGCTCAAGCACCCGCTGTCCGGCTTCACCGTTGTTTGAATAGACCAATACCCCCTGTCCTGAATACAACCCTTTCCCGTGAACACCTAAAAGTAAATCCGGAGAAATATTGACAGATCCGTCTTTTTCTTTCCTGTTTGTAACATTCCGGTCTTCATACAATAAGTTTGGCACCAGAGTATTAACATCAACTTCATAAAATCCCTCCTCCATAGTACCGTAATATATTTTATTCACCGGATCGGTAAGATGACGGGCATTTCCGGTATGACGCCCGGGCATAACATTATAGGGAATTACCCTGACATTGCGATCGGAGTCTATAGCATAAGGCCCTATAAAAAGCTGATTGCTTTCCTTATGGATCATCCGGTTGGCAGGCGTTCCCCCGATACTCTCCGGACGAATAATTTGTTCCAGGTCCGGAGTGATCTCATACAACTTATCAGATGAACCAAACGGGAGGTGAGGCCCGTAAGTAACTATCCATAACCTGTCAGCCCATGGCACCACAGCCCCGGTTCCACATTCCCCTTCACTGTTGTAATAAGCCAGGTGGGGATATATGCCACTGATCTGGCGGTATTTTGTCCCACTGAAATGATTGTAACCATCTTTTTGTGAACATGACAGCAAGAGAATAAGAGATATAAAAGAAAAGATGATTTTGTTGTTCATAAACTTGATTTTATTTTTCCCGGATCAAACTGATTTTTTAAGGCGGTTTTAATCCCGGAAAACCAGCAATTAACTATTGTCAATCATACTGTAGTCCCAGTCCCGGCCTGTCCGGTAAAGTCATTATCCCGTCTTTAAGGATGAATCCCCCATTCACAACATCCTCAGCCAGGTCAAGGCTGCCGTCAAGGTCAATAAACTCAGTGTTACTGCACGAGAAAGCAGCATGAAGGGCAGCAGTGATACTGATTATGCTCTCGTCATTGCAGCCCCACATGAGTCCGAGTCCGTTGACAGAAGCAATCTCAGCTATTCTTAACGCCTCACTGATCCCTCCGCATTTCATGAGCTTTATATTAAAATACCCGAAAACATCAGGATATTGAACAAGTTTTCTTGCATCTTCAGAAGTTACCAGGGATTCATCCAGCACTATTCTCTTCCTTATCACCTGCGGTAAACCGATCAGTTGGTTTTCATCACCCGCCTTATGAGGCTGTTCTATCAGTGAAATATTAAAATCTTTGGTTTGCTGATAAAAACGGAGTATCTCAGATGGTGAATACCCCTGATTTGCATCAGTGATAACAGTAATTTCCTTTCCGAAAACTTCCCTGAATCTGACAATTCTCTCAATATCCTCTTCAACTGAACTGCCTGTCTTGATCTTTATTATTTTAAATTTTCTGTCAATGTACTCTTTTCCCTCACGGAGGGTATCCTGCACATTCTTTATTCCAATGGTAATGGATGTTGGCATCGATTTGATCTTCCGGCCAAGGTAGAATGCCAGGGGAACTCCCAAATACTGAGTAAAAAGATCATAAAGGGCAATTTCAAGTCCTGTCCTGGCGCCGGGACTCTTTTTAAACTTTAACTGCACCTCATAACATAACTGGTTTATCTCCCTGATATCCCTTCCGGCAAGAAATTGAAGATTCTCTTCATCAAGCAGATTCAAAGCATCCTGCAGAGTCTCGTTTACTACCTCACAACTGGGATTAAATGCACCGTAACCTGTTAATCCGTTACCGGCCCTGATCTCAACAATTCCATTCTCAACAGAAGATATCTCTTTGAAGGCGATCTTGTATGGCCTTATTAATTTAAGGTCTTTTTTGTAAACCCTGATTTCCCTGATTAGCATTATAAATTATTTTAACATTACACTGTTCTCTTTTAACCGGTAATCTGCCACATATTTGTCAATGGCCTTAATTAAAGCATCCACACCCTCAATCAAGGGAAGAACAACAGGTAAATTGAATTCCTTTTCGAACTTTTCCTTATACTCCAAAGCCTGATACAGGTCCAGGCCATTCGTATTTAAAGTGATAGCAATAATTTCAGAACCATAAACTCTTATTAATTCAATTTCCTTTTCCAATGAGATCAGCATCCCCAAATGCTCCTGGCCTTCGTAATACCGTCTTGCAGGACTATGCTGAAGAATAACACCTTTCGCCCTTGCTGATAAAAGAAATTCAGCGCCACAGGGCCCGCTTGGATTACCGAGGGATGACTGGCCTTCCAGAAGGATTATGTCAGGGTTTGTTTCGTCATAACATCTGACAACAGCATTTTCAAGTTCACCTGAAACAAAATCATTATAAGCAGAGTCCAGAATAAAGCCATACTTATAACCCTGCAACCAGCCCGTCTGCCCCGTAAACACCATTTGGGCATTAATACCTGATGAAACCATTTTGTCAGTTATCATTGCCGCAGTGGTTCTTTTTCCCACACAGCAATCTGTACCCAATACTGCAATAATTGGCGCAGTAACCCTGACTATCTCACCCGTCCAAAACTTCAATTCCTTCTTAGGCCTTGGCTTGCGAATATCAAGAAGGCGTACATTATTCTTCTGTGCCAGGTCAGCCAAAACAGGATTTTCCGACAGATACTCATGCAATCCCGAAACAACAGACAGTCCGGCTTCAATCGACTCCTTAATGTCACCGAGCAGTTCTGCCGGCAGGATCCCCCCCGGAACAGCGATACCTACGATTGCATATTCTGCATTACAGGAAGAGTTTTTGATGAACTCTTTAACACTTGAATATACCGGTATATTTCGCGGTTTGTTTTCCAACAGATTGCCCGCATCCTCTCCATAAGAGGTTTTATCTATAACCCCGACTATATTGAACCGTCTGCCCGTTCTTATTAATCCGTGGGCTGTTTTAGCATCTGAATTGGTAATTGAACCTCCTGTTAAAATAATTGCATTTTGCATAGTTTTATTTTTGATTACAACAATTTCTGTCATTATAACCAGATATCGATTTTAATAAAATTCTTATTCCTGTACATCCAATACATAATCAGCCACATAACCACCATAACCCCCGTTGCCTGGATGAAATTCGCAATATTTGAAGCGAATAAACTGCTTAATCCCCCGACAAATATATTTCCAATTAACGAACTTAATTTATGGTTACAGGACCAAAAAGTCCGCTTGCCACCGATTCTTTTTCAAATACAAGTTGTCTGCTATGATACGGACCAAGTTTTTTTTCAGGCCATTTATCAAGTTTATTTGTATAAACATATTGATTGGCCAGACTGTTGGTTACAATTACCTTTAAAATATTTTCGCCTTCTTTTATCTTGCCCTTTATATTATATTCGTATGGTTTCCAAAGCTTTTTGCCAAGTTGTTCTCCATTCAGGGAGGCCTGGCAGGCATAACGCACATCCCCAAGGTCAAGTATTTCTGCACTGTTTTTAACTGACACCGGACATTTGAACATGACTTCATATTCGACATCCCCTGAAAAAATATCTCCAACAACTTCTCTCCAGTCGCCAAGGGAAATATCAACATGTTCTTCTGATGTGAGTTCTTTAACTTCCAGGTCATCTCCGGTTACCACAAATTCCCTGACCTTTCTGACTTTCCAGCCCTCAGATATAGTCTGAATCACTTCATCCGGAAAAGCCGGAGCAGCTGACAACGGATAGCTGTGATTGCTGAAAATAAAAACTGCTGAACCCCCGAAATTAAGGTGCAATGGCATTTCCCAGCCAGTTGATGTACGGACAGCATTTAAGGGAGTCCGGCATTCACCTGTTTCAGGATACAGTTGTATTAAATTAGCAGATTCCTTAAACTGAAGTTTGCATGATGTCGCTAAACTATCCTCGTTTGTCAC
>CAZBWK010000009.1:0-54040 GCA_964495655.1 uncultured Prolixibacteraceae bacterium
CTGAACCAGCTTTCAAGTCTGAAATAAATATATATCAAATCAAAAATTATTATTTAAACTTAAATCTTTTTGTAAATGACAAACCGCAGGAACTTTATTAAACAGGTTGCCGCTGCCGGAATTGCAAGCAGTATACCTTCGGCGCTCTATGCCGGTCAAAGTTCTGCTCAAACTATTCAACTCCTGATCAGGGGTGACGATATGGGCAAGAACTATGGAAGAACGCTTGGCTTTTTCAAATCTTTTAAGGAGGGGGTGCTTACATCTGCCAGCATAATGGTAACATCGGTATATTTTATGGAGTCAGTTAAGTTTTGTAATGAAAATCCTAAACTGGCTGCAGGTGTTCATTCTGTAATAATCGACGGTACCCAAAGGCCGGTGCTGTCACCCAGGGAAGTGCCCAGCCTGGTCGATCCCCGGGGATTTTTCTGGGATACCAATGAACAGTTTGAAGCAGCAAATCCCAAATTTGAGGAGATCGACAAGGAGATAAGGGCACAGGTAGGGAAGGCAAAGGCTGCCGGACTTAAATTTGTTTATGTGGATAACCACCGGGGTGGAGCCATTGTTGATGATGTTATTATGCAAATTTGTAAGGAGCAGAAATTAATTTATGGCCGTGATTATGAAGGAGAGCTTTATGGTTATAAACGTGTAAGCCTTATGAAAGGTGAAAGGTTCCCCAGCCAGGAGCTGCCTGACGGTGGCAGGGCTTACTATGCTGCCCCCGCATTGACGGAAGAGGAAAAACAGGTCTTTTTTGATAATCTTTCAGCTCTGAAACCTGGCAAATGGATTGCAGTGGTTCACCCGGGCTGGGCTGATCCAAACCGCGCCAGCACAACTGAACTTATGTGTTCTCCCAAAACGAAAGAGATAATACAGAAGAAAAATATCCGGCTTGTAAGTTACAGGGACCTCTGGAATGAAGAGTATGGGTAAAAACCTGAATAATAAACAGAAGAATCTGTATAAATTTCTATTAGTTAAAACATTACACAATATAAGAAGGTATAATTATGAAAAATAAATTACGCAATCATACAATTCCGATGAGATCAATTGTGTTGATCCTTATGGTTCTGTTGTTACAGAGTGTATTCACAGGCTGCAACAGGAATAAAATTTATCTTATCGTCCGTGGTGATGATATGGGTAAAAATTTCGGACGTACTGAAGGTTTTATCAAATCTTTCGAAGAGGGAATCCTTACATCTGCAAGCATAATGGCTACAGGATTATATTTTGATGAGGCAGTGAAATATTGTAAAGACCATCCCGAATTAGCTGCAGGTATACATATAACGCTTGCTGACGGAACGCAGCGCCCGGTTCTTTCTCCGGAAGAGGTACCCGGCCTGGTGAACGCCAGAGGATTCTTTTTTGAAAGCGCTGATGAAATTGAGAATCCCAGCGAAGAGGAGATGGAAAAAGAGATCAGGGCACAGGTGAAGAAGGCAAGGGACAGCGGACTTCATTTTGTGTATCTCGACTGGCACAGGGGAGTGCCTCCGGCAGCAGAGCCGATCATTGCCAAAGTATGTGAAGATGAGAAATTAATTTACGGGCCTACCAGAGCGCTTACTAAATATGGTTATGAACGTATCAGCCTTCTTAAAGGTGAGACTTTCCCGAGCGTCACCCTGCCTGACGGACAAAAAGCTTATTACGGAGGGCCGGCAAACAGTAAGGAAAATGAGGAGGCTTTTTATGAAGGACTGGCTAACCTGAAGCCTGGTAAGTGGATCACAGTGATTCATCCGGGCTGGGCTGATGCAAACAGGGCCAGCACTACTAAAATCCTTTGTTCTGAAAGGACTAAAGAGATAATAAAACAGAAAAATATTAAAATATTAAGCTATAACGATATCTGGGAAAAAGAATTCGGAAAATAAAGTATGGAAAGTAATAAAGAAAATTCAGTTATTAAGGGACGGTTGAGATCGCTCGATGCTCTCAGAGGCTTTGATATGTTGTTGCTGGTAGGTATTGGCGGAGTCCTCAGGGCATTGCCTAAATTGTGGGATAATGCAGTGTTCCGGGCTATTGCAGATCAGTGTGGCCATACTGAGTGGCATGGCTTTCATCTTTGGGATTTGATATTTCCGCTATTTATATTTATGGTGGGTGCCAGTCTGCCGTTTGCAATAAACAACAGATTGCAACGAGGGTACAGCCGTAAGAAGCTTTATATACATATTGTCCGGCGTACCCTGATACTCTTTTTACTGGGATTGATAATGAACGGATTGCTCGGTTTCAATTTTGAAAATTTGAAATTATGCGGCGTACTTCAGCGTATATCAGTGGCTTACTTTTTTGCTGCCATCATTGTCATGAATACCCGGATGAAAGGACAGGCGGTCATATCGGCATCCCTGCTAATTATCTACTGGTTGCTTATGATTTTGGTGCCGGTGCCCGGTTACGGGGCCGGAGTGATCACTCCGGAGGGTAACCTTCATACATACATCGACCAGCTTCTTCTTCCGGGAAGAATGAATAATGTTTTTTATGATGAAGACGGAATTTTACAGCAGATATCTTCAATAGCTGTTTGTCTGGCCGGTGTGGTGGCCGGACAATGGCTTAAATCATCGAGAACAGATAATGCTAAGGTCAATGGCCTCTTAATTGCAGGTACAGTTTCAATACTGATTGCATTGTTGTGGGATTTGTCCTTCCCTATTATATTCAGATTGTGGTCAAGTTCTTATGCTATGCTGGTAATAGGTATAAGCTCTGTTTTACTTGGACTGTTTTACTGGCTGATAGATGTGAAGGGGTATCAGAAATGGGCATTCCCGTTCGTTGTGGTAGGACTCAATTCTATTACTATTTATGTGGCTTCAGGATTATTCGACTTTGGTTCGGTTGTCAGAGTTTTTGTTCATGGGTTTATTGACCACCTGGGTGCATTCAGGCCATTGTTTTGGGCATTGTGTATGCTGACAATAAAATGGCTTTTTGTCTATTTCCTTTATAAGAAAAAGATATTTTTAAAGGTTTAGCTATATAGTTTTTGTATATTTATTTTTCCGTCGGCTAAAGCCGACGGCAAGGGATAAGGCACAGATAATGGCAGATGGTTTGTCCTAGCCTTATCCTTTGCTGTTCGCCTGAGCGAACGGATTTGAGATTTGGAAGCATTTAATTTTAATTTAATTTTTATGAAAAAACTATTATTACTAACTATTTTTTTAATTGCGGGATTTGCCGGCTTTTCACAGTATACCCGCTATGAAAGGTTCCGCACAAGGCCTGAACTGACCTATGTGACAAAATCTGATATTGCATATTACAGTGATCAGGTTAATGCCGCTGATAAAGACAAACACGAGAAATGCCGGCTGGATATCTATTATCCTGAAGGAGTTAAGGGATTCCCGACTATTGTCTGGTTTCACGGCGGGGGACTGACTGGCGGGGATAAAACGCAGGAGTATCCGCATCTTTTAAAGGAGAATGGCGTGTGTATCGTAAATGCCAATTACAGGATGTACCCTGATGCTAAGTGTCCGGATTACATTGAGGATGCGGCAGCTGCAATAGCATGGACTTTTAAAAATATCGAAAGTTATGGCGGTGACCCTGAGCTGATATTTGTGTCAGGGCATTCGGCCGGTGGTTATTTAACAAGTATGGTGGGAATGGATAAGCAATGGCTTGCTGCTCATAATATCGACGCCGATAATTTAGCCGGATTGCTGCCCCTGAGCGGACATGTTATCACTCATTTTAATATACGAAAAGAGAGAGGCATCCCAAACGGACAGCCTTTGGTTGATGAGTTTGCCCCTATGTATCATGTGAGGGCCGATTCGCCTCCGCTTGTGTTGATAACGGGAGACAGGGAACTTGAACTGTTGGGCAGGTACGAGGAGAATGCCTATATGGCACGAATGATGAAACATAACGGGCATGAAGAAACCTATTTATATGAACTCCAGGGTTTCGACCACGAGATGGAAGAGCCTGCATCTTTTTTAATACTTGAATTCATATATAAAACCATGCAAAAGAAAGATAAACTGAGGAAACCGTCCGAATAACCATATCTGTTATGAATTTAAAGACAGGATTATCCCTGCTGATTTTAATGCTGGTGTTGTTTGCATGCGACAGAGGTAGTTCAGGGGATAAATATTACAGGTTCAGGTTAAAAATTGCCGACGAGTCGGTTATTGTTAAGAGTAAAGACCTGTTGATCAGTAATACTTTCCGGCAACCTCTGTTTGCTGATGCTTCAACGGATAATCATAACTGGAAACTAAATAACAGTGCTGAAAGGGAAGAATCTTTCGCTGCAGTGGATGGTACTTTATCCAGTGATGTTTTTATTTCTGTAGACGGATTGCTTGAGCGAAAGTCCTGGATATCAAAAGATAAAGATGTTGTAGCTTTTCAGCACGTTTTCACAAACACAACAGATAAAGATATCAGGCTTAAGGGTTTATATCCTCTCTATGTTACCGGACAGCAGGATTTTTTCGGTACGAAAGGACATTTTCGTGTTCTGACCCAGAAAAGTGAGAAAAACGGACTTCCCGGGGTCGAAATGCCGGCCAGGGGAGAGGTGATCAGGAGCGATCCGTTTCTTATCATTAATGATCCGGAGGATAATGATAATCTGTTGGTTGGCGCCCAAAGCTATTATCTGCATCTTTTTGAATTAAACATCGAATGTGATTCCGGCGACGATGGTGAACTGGAAGTTACATTAGAGGCTGACTGTAATTTTGGAGAAGTTACCGTGCCTCCCGGCTCTTCAAGGGAGAGTCAGTGGATCGTTCTGTCACGCAGTAAGGACCCGCATAAGCTAATCAGTGATTTTACAAGAAGGACAAATAACCTGTATGAAAGAGAAAAACCTGCCGGAAGGCCCCCCTCGGTATATTGCGCCTTTTATTATTACGGACTGGGGTATAATGAGGAGTATTTTAACAGTGATGTTGCTGCATTTGAAGCAGATCCGTTACCATTTGATGTATTTCAGATTGATGCCTGCTGGCAGCAGAATTACGGACATGATTTTGAGTATGATGAAAGTGTCTTCCCGTCGGGCATGAAGGCGGCGGCTGACAGGATAAGGTCTCTTGGTTATAAGCCGGGAATATGGACTGCTCCCTATATTGTTAAGATTGACTGGACAAATCCTGAAACTGATATTATTAAGAAACATCCTGAGTGGCTGTTGAAAAACAGTAAAGGACAGTTATGTACATGGCTTAGCTATTTTATTCTTGATCCAACATGTCCCGGAGTTACTGAATACCTGGAGAGATCGTACCGGAAACTGGCAGATGAGTGGGGCTTCGAATATTTTAAGTTTGACTTTATGCGTGCCATCTTTTCAGACCCTGATGCACAGTTTTATGATAAGTGCTCTACATCTCTTGAGGCATACCGTAAAGGTCTTAAGGCAATAAGGAGAGGGGTCGGTGATTCATATATTTCAGTATGCGGAGGCCATTACGGAGCTTCATACGGGATAGCCGATTCGCAACGTTCGGGCAGTGACACAAGATCTGTCTGGAATGAAAAGGAGTTGCCAAAGTACAGGCAGAATATATTGAGGACATGGATGTCAGATTACTGGCATGTCGACCCTGATGCCATGTCAATCCGCCGGCAGGGTACTCCCTTGCCTGGTACGAATAATAAGTCACTTGGATTGTTTACCAACGAAGAGGCAAAAACCAATCTGCTGAATCAGTTCATCGGAGGCGGAATGGTATGCTTTGGTGAGGATTTTTCAACTATTGATGATGACAGGAAGGAGCTCTACCGGCATGTCATACCATCTGTGAATTCTCCCTCCAAGGCTTTGGATATTTTTGATCCTTTTTGCCCCAATATTATGATTACCCATATTCATCCGGTTTGCAATGATCTTCCTGAATGGGCAACTATATCTGTAGTTAACTGGTCAGATACTGTAAAGGATTATGAGATCATCCTGGATGAGATGATAACCGGGAAAATTAAAAGTGACCTGTTTATTGTGTCTGAATTCTTTACACAAAAAGTACCCGGATTGATAAAAAGAGGGCAAATGATGATCGTTTACGACCAGAAACCTCATCAAAGTCAGCTTTTCAGGATTATGCCATGGGACGGACAAACTCCTGTGCTGGTGAATACCGACCTCCATCTGTCGGGCGGAGGGGTTGAAGTAACTGAATGGAAAACTGATGACGGAAAAATATCCGGGAGCATCAATACCCGCTGGAATTATCCGGTCAGGTTAACTGTTGCTGTCCCTGAAACAGGTGAGCCGGGTTATAAAACTGAAATTATTACTCTGGCCCCCGGGGAGAGTGATTTTTCTTTGGATTATTGATGAGCTGATTTTTATGTCTGATTTGTGACTTAAATTATTTGATTGAATAAGCGTTATTACTGATTTGTATTTGATAAAATATTAATGACACCGGTATCTTTAATCCTGATACTGGCTTTTTTATGATTGAGAATAAAAAATTGTTTTGCCGGCTTTGCTGAGGGGTCCGGCACAAAATATTTAAAGCTATGAAACGAGCATCTAAAATATTTACACCCAAGGTGATGATTAAAAATGCAAGTTCCATATGATACCTTTGAAAATCATTAATTTTAATCATATGAATGATAAATTAAAAAGAAGAGAGTTTTTAAAAAACACGACAGCTGCAGGCCTCGGACTGGCTTGCAGTCCGGGACTGGCTTTCGGGCAGTCACCTGCCGCCAGACTGCCTGATGTGTCCGTCGGAGTGATTGGCGTGGGAAGCCGCGGAAGAGGCCTGTTAAACCTTCTGGCAAAGTATGATAATGTCAGGATACCTGCTATTTGTGATATTAATTCAGAATCATTAGCCCTGACGCAAACTGCACTTGCGAATAACGGAAAGGAGAGGGCAGCGGAGTATACCGGCGACGATCATGCATATAAAAAGTTGCTTGACCGCAATGATATTGACAGCGTTATAATCACTACCCCCTGGGAGTGGCATGTTCCTATGGGAGTTGATGCCATGAAAGCCGGTAAATATGTGGGGCTGGAAATGCCTGCTGCCATCACTGTTGAGGGGTGCTGGGAACTGGTTAATGTGCATGAAGCGACAGGGTCTCACCTGATGTTTCTTGAGAATTGTTGCTACGGCAGGGAGACAATGGCTGTTTTGCAAATGATACGGGATGGTTTGTTTGGAACACCGGTACATGCTACCTGCGGATACCGCCACTCTTTCTGGGGCTCAAGGTCATTTATTGATTTTAAAGGCGATTCCTCAGATGAGATCTACTGGAGAAACCAGCACTACCTGAACAGGAACGCTGACCTTTATCCTACTCACGGGATAGGCCCTGTGGCTAACTGGTTTAATATTGACCGCGGAAACCGGTTTTTATATCTCACCTCAACAGCTACTAAATCGAAAGGGATATATGAATATATAAAAAGCCATCCCGACGGAGGGTCTGACCATCCCAATGCTAAACTGGACTGGAAACTGGGTGATATAGTAACAACTATAATAAAGACCTCAGAGGGGGAGACTATAGTAATTAACTTTGAGCTGAACCTTCCAAGGCCATATTCGCGTGATTATTCATTGCACGGAACTAGTGGATTGTGGAGTGGTGAGTATATGCGCAGAGGTATTTATATTGAGGGAAAATCTCCACGGACTCACCAGTGGGAAACAGGAGAGGCATATGACGAGTATATGAAAAAGTATGATCATCCGTTGTGGAAGAACCATGAAGAAGAAGCAAAAAATGCAGGGCACGGAGGGATCGACTATTTTATGATCCGTGCTTTTGTTGAATGTGCAAGCCAAAATCTGTACCCTCCTATAGATGTTTATGATGCAGCTTCCTGGAGTGTGATCGTTCCCTTATCCGAAAAGTCAATACTTGGTGGCAGTGAACCGGTATTCTTCCCTGATTTTACTAAAGGACAATGGATGGTGAGAAGACCGTCGTTCGGAATTTGAAAGTTATTTTACTTATAAAACTTTTATGGAACTAAATCAAAAGATAGCCGACAGGGTAATCAGCGTGGATGTTCTGCGCGGCTTTGCAATGTTTATTATTTTGTCGACCCAGATTGGCGGCGCTCCCATTTTCAGGACTTTTAACAATATGGTGTATGGTCAAGCCTGGCCGGAAATTGTTAAGGTAATTATGTCTAATCCGGCGATCAGCATTGCTAATGTAGCACAACCCATGTTTGTTTTTGTTGTGGGGGTGGTTCTGCCCTTTTCACTGAAAAAAAGGCTCCTGAAAAATGGCAAGAGAAAGGTGTATACCCATGTTGTTGTCCGGTCGGTTATACTTTTTATCTGCGGACTTATAGCCGGGGGTAAATTGTTAAACATGCAGTTTGATAAAGTGTACTGGTATAATAATGTTTTGGAATATATCAGCATAAGCTATCTGGTTTGCTCGTTCATTGTTATAAATACCCCAAAGAAGGCACATTATATTATTGCAGGATCCTTACTCCTTATATATTGGTGTGTATGGCTTTTCATACCTGCGCCCGGATGGGATGGGGATATTTTTTCACAGGAGATGAATATCGGGATCTATATCGATCAGGTAGTCTTGGGTTCTCATGGCCATCCCTTTAAAGGTTGGACGGCAGTGATAAATAGTGTCGGCCATATCATCCAGGTACTCCTGGGAGTGTTGGCGGGCCATGTGATATTCGGGAAAAAAGACAAGACAGAAAAGACTAAGAATTTGCTGCTTATTGGAATAGTTATGGTAGTGGCAGGTTTGATATGGAGCCTGGTATACCCCGTAATAGGCAGAAACTGGTCAAGCTCCTTTGCACTGGTAACAGCAGGTATCTCAACTTTATTGCTGGCACTTCTCTATCATGTGATAGATGTTAAGGGTTATATCAAATGGTCATTTTTCTTTTTTATATTCGGAGTTAACTCAATTGCTATCTATATGATGGCCCACACCTTTGATTTCAGACATATAGGCAATGTGGTAGTGGGTGGCTCTGACCGCCATCCGTTCGGGATCAGTGGTTATTTTCCGGAAGATGTGAGGCTATTCATTCAGGCATTGGCTGCCATGGCTGTGATGTGGCTGATAATGTACTATATGTACAGAAAGAAAACATTTATTAAAATATAGTAATCAATTTCAGGTGTACACCAGGGAAATATGTATCAGGGTCAGTTGGGATAAGCAATCCATTCGCTCAAGCAAACAGCAATGAATAAGGCTCCGATGATGGCATCCAGATTGTTCAATGCTTAATCTATTGCCGTTGGCTTCAGCCAACGGATTTAAAATGAGATTTTTACAACACATCAAATATAATTAATTGAGATTTTTTAATTGTTGTATAACTATGAAACAGCTTTTATTTTTTTATTATTTATACATCCTTCTGGCTTCCTCTGTCTTTTGTTCTGCAGGAAGCAGAAGTGGTGATACCCTTAAATATAACAGCACCCTTCAGAAAAAACTTAAATATGATGTTATTTTACTTGGAGGGCAGTCTAATATGTTAGGTGTCGGTCAGGTTACTGATCTTGAGAATGTCTCCCTTCCCCACAATATTACCTATCTTAATTACGGATTGTGCTCCAGACAGTTAAGTCATCCTGAATGGTTCGGGCCTGAGGTTGGTTTGTCGGGAGTCCTTGCAGAAAGACTGCCAAACCGGAATTTCCTGCTGATCAAATATGCAATCGGGGGCTCATCGCTCTATGACTGGGCACCTGATTATGATCCTGAAAAGGCAAAAATAACCTCACATCCTGAATTCGGTAATATGTTCGGATATTTTTTTGCAATCATTGACAGCCTTTCGGAGCTGTATGAACTCAATATTGTTGGCGTTTTATGGATGCAGGGTGAAGAGGATTCCAAAAAACCTGAAACAAGCAAAAAATACTATTCTAATTTTAAAAAGTTGATAACAGCATTCCGTCAAAAATTTGATGATCCTGAGCTTCCTTTTATTTTTGGGGAGGTGAATCCTGAGACTGAACGGTTCGCTGCAGTAAAAGATGTACAGGCAGCACAGGTAAAAGCTGCAAAAAAAATTAAATTTGCGTATTTGATAAAAACTGGCGATATTTCCAAAAAACCTGATATGGTGCACTACGATTCCCGCGGACTGTTACTTCTGGGGGAGAGGTTTGGGAACTGCCTTGTCAGTGTGGCAAGATAAATATTAAAAATACTTGCATCCAGGATTTGTTTTCCCGGTTGATATCAGGGAGTACATTTTAAAATTAAAAGGTTAATCAAATGCGAAAAACATATCTTATAAAAGAGGACCATATTCCTGCAAAAGCTGCCTTCCCTGTTATTGATGCACATAATCACCTTTGGGGCAACTGGCAGGTCGGGAGAGTTATTCAAACTATGGATGAGGTCGGTTTAGAAAAATATTGCGACCTCACGGGAAATGTACATATTGAATTTTCCGGAGGGGGCTATGTTATCAGTCCGGGTAATATTTCTGATTTTTTTGAGAACTGCGCTGATAAATACCCGGGTAAGTTCTACTGTTTTTCAATGATAAATTTTGCACGCCCTGTAAATAAACCTCTTTTTACAGATCATAAATCTTTTGTTGCTGAAGCTGTGGATATGCTTAATGAACATGTGGAGATGGGGGCAAAAGGATTGAAGCTGCTCAAAGAGCTGGGACTTCGTTATCGTGATCAGGACGGGAAACTGATTAATCTGGATGATGAAAGATTGTCGCCCATTTTCGAGGAAGCTGCCAGATTGAAAATTCCGGTGCTGATACACCAGGCTGACCCTTCAGGATTTTTTGAGCCTGTCACGCCTGAAAATGAGCACTATGAGTCTCTCTTAAAATATCCTGACTGGAGTTTTGCTGATAAGAAGTATCCTCGTAAGACTGAATTGTTAAAGAGAAGAGATAACCTGGTAAAAAGACATCCGGATACTGTTTTTATATTGCCTCATGTGGCGAATCATGCTGAAAATCTGGGGTATGTTGCCCGTCTGTTGGATGAGAATGAGAATGTCTTTATAGATTTTTCAGCCAGGCTTGATGAACTGGGACGCCAGCCCTATTCTTCGAGAGAATTTTTTATGAAATATCAGGACAGGATAATTTTCGGGACTGATATGCCTGCAAACACAGATAGTTCAGCAGATATGTACAGATGCTATTTCAGATTTCTGGAAACTTATGACGAGGCTTTTTATCCTCCTGATTATGATGGTACCTTTAACCGGACACGATGGCCAATTTGCGGAATTGGGCTGCCCGGAGAGGTGCTTGAAAAAATTTATTATAAGAATATCCTGAAGTTAATACCTTCATTATAGTTTCTTGTCAAAAGAGAATAATACAAAAATATAATATCATGATTAAAGCAAAAGCAGGTTTTATAGTTTTCGGAGTTCATAAAGACGGACTTCAGGATCCGATGGGTACACCGTTCATTGACAGTAAATTAATTAGTAATGCAAAGGATGCCCTTAAAAAGGCAGGTCTTGAACTTGATGAGTATGAGACTATACTGGCATCAAAGAAAGAGGCTAAGGAGTGCTTTGCAAAATATAAGAATCAGGATGATATTGATGCTGTTATCCTGTTCTCCGGTACATGGGTGTGGTCTGCTCATATGATAGCAGCTGTGCGCGATTTTGCCACTTCCGGGAAGGGCATAGTGCTGTGGACAAATCCGGGATCTCAGGGGTGGAGGCCGGTCGGCGGACTGGTAATGCAGGGTGCAATGAAGGAAATTGGCATTAAACACAGGTTTGTCTATGGTAGTTATGACGATCCTGCAGAGATTGAAAAGATCACCTCATATTGCAGGGCCAGCGCAATGAAAAAGCTATTGAACATGAGTACTATCGGTACTTTCGGGGGCAGGGGCATGGGACAGACATGCGGCGCTGCTGACCCGTCGCAGTGGATGAAAATGTTTGGCGTCGATATCGATTCGAGAGATACAACTGAACTTTTAAATACTGCAAAGGCTGTGACCAAAGAGGAGATCAGGGAAACCCGGGCAAAGATCCAGAAATATTTTGCCGACCCGATTCCGGATGATGAGCAGTCAGACCGCTCCATTAGTCTGTACCTCGCAATAAAAAAGCTGGTAAAAAAGAATGAATGGGACTTTTACACTATCCAGTCATTTCCCGGACTTGGTGACGATTACAGCGCTACATGCTTCGCACAGAGTATGATGCTGGAAGATGGAACGGGAACCTCTACGCTGGGTGATTTTAACACTGCCCTGACTGTCAAATGCCTTACTGACCTGAGTAGTCAGCCTGTCTATTACGGAGATTTACAGCATGTGGATAAAAGTAATAATGAGATAAAAATAATTGGCGACGGGGCATGCCCGCCTTCACTTGCCGGGAAGCTGGGCCCGGCAGGGTTTGCACAACACGGGATCCCCACAGAAGGAGGGGCAGGCGGACTTTCTGTGAAGCTTATATGTAAAGTGGGAGAGGGAGTCCTGGCACGGCTGGGACGAAATGAAGGTAAATTTGAGATGGTAATAACAAAATGCTCAATTTTTGAACCCCCGGCAGAGGCGTTAGAGGCCCGGAAAGATGAATGTGGTATTCCCTTCTGGCCTCATGGTTTTGTGAAGGCTCATTGCGACATCAACAAACTGTTGCAGTCATGGAACAATGAGTACGCCTGTCTTGGGTATGGAGAACATCTTTATGAGGATTTAAAAGCTTTTTGTGAATTGGCCGGGATAAAGCCAATTGCTTTGTAGTGGAAACCATCAATATGAACAATTTTTAAGTGTTCTTCCAAAGGATATTTTTAATTGGAAATTCCTTTGGAATATTATTGATGAATGACAGATTTTTATTTTTAAACTTGTTTGAAGTACTATGCCATTAATACTTGAAAGAGAACATGTATTAGATATATATTCCGAAGCTTCACAAAAAAAGTGGGTTATCCCCTGCTTTGGCAGCGAAAACCTTACAACAACTGAAGCTATCCTGTCTTCAGCTCTTGAGTTCAGCAAAAAGACAGGTAAGGAGGATATCCCGGTTACAATAGCGATTACTAACCAGTATAGTCACAGGAGCCAGTCAGCAAACTATACTCATACTAAATTGTGGGATATCGGTTTGAAACTGTTCTGCGCCGATATAGAGGTGCTGACCGCTAAAGGCTCTCCTTTTGAAAAACTGAATGTCATGATCCACCTGGATCATACTCAATGGGATAATGACCAGCCTCTGCTTCAGTGGGATATGAATATGTTCTCAATGATAATGTATGATGCGTCAACATTGCCGTTTGATGAGAATATTGCCAAAACTGCTGATTTTGTGGAAAAACACAGGAATGAAATCGTTATTGAGGGGGCATGTGATGAAATTGTCGATGCAACAGGCAGTGAAGTGAGTAAATTAACCACTCCTGAGTCTGCAGTTAAATATCTCGAAGGAACCGGCGCCGACTTTATTGTGGCAAACCTGGGAACAGAGCACAGGGCCACTAAAAAGGAGCTTAAGTATCACAGCAACCTGGCCCGCGAAATAAGTAAAGTTACCGGCCCGAAACTGGTTTTGCACGGTACTTCATCTGTCGGCAATGACCAGATCAGACATCTTTACAGTGACGGAATAGCTAAAGTTAATATATGGACGGCGCTTGAAAGAGACAGCTCTCCGGTTCTGCTGGAGTATTTGGTTAATAATATTGCGAGAATAGTTGACAGTGATAAGATATCTGAGTTGAAAAAGCTGGAGCTGGTTGGCGCTAAGGCCGGCTTGTCAGGTGATATCTCTTTATCTCATTATACCACTGTCTGTCGACAGGATATTGTTTTCAACAAAATGAAAGAGATTGTTAGTGAGTATTTTAACCTGTGGTATATATAATGAATTGTTTTTTAGGAATAGATATAGGCACGACAGGCTGTAAATCTGTCATTTTTGATGATGAAGGTGTGCAGGTTTCTATGGCATACAGGGAGTACGACACTATTTCAAGTCACCCGGGATGGGTGGAACTGGACACAGAAGAAGTAACAGGCAAATGCTTTGAGGTAATCAAAGAATCTGCTTTGTCTGTCCCGCCAGGATCGGTAAAAAGTATCGGAATCTCAAGTCAGGGGGAGGCGTTTACGCTGGTTGATAAAACGGGGGAAGCGCTTTGCAATGCATTTGTTTCTTCTGATTCGAGGGCAGATCCTTATGTTAAGAACTGGACAGGAGAGTTTGGCGATAAAAAGCTTTACCGGATAACAGGACATACATCTCACCCTATGTTCTCACTTTTTAAACTATTATGGGTAAGAGATAATATGTCAGAGGTTTGGGATAGATGCTTCAGGATTTTATGTTTTGAAGACCTGCTTCAGTATCGTCTCGGAGTGGAAAGTCCGGCAATAAGCTGGTCGCTTGCGGGGAGGACAATGCTTTTTGATGTCAGGAACCATTGCTGGAGTGAAGAAATCCTGAAAAATACCGGGATCAGGAAAGAACTGCTCTCCCGGCCACTGCCTTCAGGCAGTATTGCAGGCTATGTGGATGACACCATAGCTCAGCAACTTTGTCTTGCCGGCAGGGTCGCTGTGGTTACCGGAGGCCATGACCAGCCCTGTTCTGCCCTTGGCGCAGGAGCTGTTAAGCCGGGTGTGGCGGTATATGCCAGCGGGACAGTTGAGTGTATCACGCCGGCATTCGACAGACCGGTTTTTAGTGAAAAGCTGCGAAAATATAATTTTTGTACTTATGATCATGCTGCAGCAGGATTATATGCAACACTTGCATATAGCCTTACAGGCGGTAACCTGCTTAAATGGTTCCGTGATGAGTTCGGACAAAAAGAGAAGGAGATTGCCAGGGCTGATAATACTAATCCCTATAAGCTTTTGCTTGAACAGATGCCTCCCGGGCCAACCAGACTGTTAGTGCTTCCCTATTTTACACCGTCAGCTACTCCCTATTTTGATACAACAGTTAAGGGGACTATTCTGGGACTGGAACTGTCGACCACCAGGGGGGAAATATTGAAAGCACTGATTGAGGGTGTGGCTTTTGAGATAAGGTTAAACCTTGAGTTTCTGGAACAGGCAGGTTATACAGTTAATGAGCTGAGAGCTATCGGAGGGGGAGCAAAATCTGACCTCTTGATGAGACTGAAATCAGATGTCATCAATAAGCCAATAACAACACCCGACATTACGGAAGCCGGATGCAGAGGGGCGGCAATCCTTGCGAAATCTGCTTATGAACAAATGGGTATAAATGAGATTATTGTCCAATGGGTGAAGCCGGGTGCTGTAATTTTGCCCCGGGATAATGATCTTTACTCTGAGAAGTTCCGGAAGTATAAAACTTTGTATGCCAAATTAAAAAGGGATTTTTATCAGGATGGAGATTGATGAGGCAGAGATGAGGGTTCAGTGCTGTATTGGTCCGTCGGTTAAAACCGACGGCAAGAGATAAGGTCAGATGTAGCAGTTAGTGGTTCAATACCTTATCCATTGCCGTTCACTTCAGTGAACGGATTTATTGATAAAGCATAATAATTGTTCATTGTTATATTCCCTGCCGTTCGCTTGAGCGAACGGATATTTAGGACAAAGGCTTTTTTATAAATAGTTGATTATTAATTATAATATTAATACCAATGAAAAAATTATCAATATCCCTGGCAATCACCTCCGGATTGTGTTTTGTTGCCTGCTTTGTCGCAGCCCAGAAAGATATGAGCAGACAGGACTATCTGCAGCAGATCATCAGATCGCTGCCGGATGACCGCTATAAGAGTCCGGCTGACCGTGTGCCGGGAAATTCAGCTCCGCATGTGTCACCCGAAGATTTTACCTGGGGTGACTGGGTTAAAAGGACAGGGGAACTGCCGCCTGACTTTGACGAGTTGCCAAATATACCTTTTCTTCCCAATCCCCTTATCATTGACCAGGGAGGAGAGAATATTCCTGTTACCACTATTGATCTTTGGAACCGGAAAAGGGAGGAGATAACAAAGCTTGCACAACACTGGATCACCGGAACAGTGCCTCCCGAACCTGATAATTTGGTAGCAGAGATACTGGAAGAAAAGATGACAGGCCCTCTTATCGAACGGACTGTCCTGCTTAAGTTTGGCCCCGGCCATAAAGCCGGGCTGCATATTAACCTGCTCATACCCCCGGGTGAAGGGCCTTTCCCGGTGTTTATCTGTCCGTGGAAAAAGGGCCGCTACGACTGGGTTCAGGCTGCTGTCAGACGGGGATACATCGGCGCCCGGTATTCAGCAACAGACCCAAGGTATGGTTATCCGGATGATAGTGAGCAGTTTGAGAAGATATGGTGGCCTGATTATGATTTCAGTACATTGATGAGATGGGGATGGTCTGCCTCCCGGACTGTAGATTATTTGTATACATTGGATAATGTCAATAAGGATCAGATTGCTCTTACCGGACTTTCGCGAAACGGGAAGCAGGCACTTATGGGCGCCGCTTTTGACGAGAGAATAATGGCGGTGATACCGATCAGCGGCGGCACCGGTTCTGAAGATCCCTTCAGGTACACAAATGAAAAATATGATAATGAGTCGATAGCCGAGATCACAAGGAATTTTCCCTACTGGCTGCATCCGCGACTGCGGTTTTTTGTGGGACGGGAAAATAAACTTCCGGTCGACCAGAACCTGCTTATGGCACTGGTGGCGCCGCGGGGACTGATGCTTACCTCTTCAGTATTTGAAGACCAGGGTAACCCATGGGGTATAGAACAGGCTTACCTTTCTGCTAAAAAAGCTTATGATTTCCTTGGTGCAGGGGATAAAATAGCGATCGACCTGAGGCATGGACTGCATGCACCGGCTGCAAGAGATATAGAACGATACCTTGATTTTTTTGACTATGTTTTCGGAAGAGGTAAAAATATGCCGGAGAATAAACTGTATTACAATTATAGTTTTTCCAAATGGCTCGGACTGAGCGGGGAGAATACAGACCCGCTTAACTATCCGGAAAAGGGAGCGGCTGATCTGTTAAAAGATCAGGAAGGGAAGATCATAAATAATGCGTCTGACTGGCAAAAAAAAGTTGAAGGGATCAGGGATAATATCAAGTGGGCTCTGGGCAATGAGCCTCCTTCCATTGGCCCCGGACTCCAGCCTGATTATATGCGTGAACTGGTAGTGAGACCTGTTGTGAAAAAGGGGATCAGTTCTGAGAATATTGGTTTTGGCACTCTTTATTATCCTGAATTGCAGGAGGGCCAGCTGAATAATAAAAAATATCCCGTGGTGATTTATCTTCATGAATATGCTTATCCCACCGGTTATGGCAGGAGGTTTCAGCCTCTGCTCGACAGTTTCCTGAAGCAGGGATTCGCCCTTTATGCATTTGACCAGATCGGTTTCGGAACCAGGATAGAGGAGGGGAGGCTTTTTTATGAGAGATTCCCTCACTGGTCAAAAATGGGCAGAATGGTGGCTGATGTCCGGTGGTCTGTCAATGCCCTGTCTGAGCTGGAGTTTTTAGACAATCAGAAAATATACGTAGCCGGTTATGCACTGGGAGGAACTGTTGCTCTGTACAGTGCTGCTCTGGATGACAGAATTGCAGGTGTGGCATCAGTATCCGGATTTACCCCGATGCGATCTGATACAGAGGGTAAAACAGCCGAAGGGATATACGGATATTCGCACATTCACGGACTGATACCCCGTTTGGGTTTCTTTGCAGGATGCGAAAAGAGGATACCTTACGATTTTGATGAGATACTTGGTTGTGTTGCCCCGCGGCCGGTGCTTATCATTGCCCCTTCATGGGACCAGTATGCAGATTCAGAGGATGTTGAACAATGCGTAAATGAGGTCCGGAAAGTTTACACAATTTATAAGTCAGCCGAAAATCCTGAATTATTCATTCCTGAAGATTATAACCGCTTAACAACTGAAATGGAACATCGTCTTGTTGAATGGTTATCCGGGAAGCTATGAGCAGTGTATATTTAATCTGGTAAATGAATTTGTATGTTATGATCAGTAAACAGTTTGTTTCAATTTTAACAATAGTGTTGGCAATTTGCTGTTTGTCCGGCTCCCTGAAGGTATCCGGACAAACAGATATGAACAGGAGTGAATACCTGCTGCAATTAATCAAAGCGCTGCCTGAAGACCGCACTGAAGGTCCGGGTGACCAGTTGCCGGGAACTCCCCCTCCGCATGTCTCTCCTGAGGATCGTACCTGGGGTGACTGGCTGAAGAGGACAGGGGAACTGCCTCCTGATTTTGACGAAATGCCTTCCCTGCCTTTTCTTCCCGATCCAATGATACTTGATCAGGGAGGTAAAAATATTCCCGTTGTCACTATGGATCAGTGGAACCTGAAACGTGAAGAGATGAAAAGACAGGCTCAACACTGGATCACCGGCACTGTGCCACCTCCTCCGGGGAATCTGAAAGCGGAAGTTATAGAGGAAAAAAAGACAGGCCCCCTGACCGAAAGGACCCTCCTGCTGAAATTTGGGCCTGATCATAAAGCGCAACTGCATGTTAACTTACTAATACCCACCGGTGAGGGGCCTTTCCCCGTGTTTATCTGTCCGTGGAAAAAGGAGAGATACGACTGGGTGCAGGCTGCTGTGAGACGTGGATATGTCGCCTGCCGGTTTACTGCAACAGACCCTAAGTATGGTTATCCCGACGACAGCGAGGGGTATGAGAAGTTATGGTGGCCTGACTATGATTTCAGTGCGTTGATGCGCTGGGGATGGGGCGCGTCGAGAGCGATTGACTATTTATTTACACTGGATAATGTCAATAAAAAGCAGATAGCCCTGACAGGCCTTTCGAGAAACGGGAAAATGGCCTTGTGGACTGCAGCTTATGATGAACGTATCACTGCTGTGGTGCCGATAAGCGGCGGAACAGGAGGTGAAAATCCCTTCAGGTATACGGCCGACAAATTTAATAATGAGACTGTTGAGTTGCTGACCTGGTACCGGCCCCACTGGCTGCACCCCAGGTTGAGGTTTTTTGTCGGGAGGGAGAGCAAAATGCCTGTTGACCAAAATTCACTTATGGCGCTTGTGGCACCGCGTGGACTGATGTTGACTTCATCAATTACCGAATCGGCGGGTAATCACTGGGGAATTGAACAAGCTTACTTATCAGCTAAAAAAGCTTACGATTTCCTGGGTGCAGGCGATAAGATTGCTGTCGACCTGCGTAACGGTTTGCACTCACCGGCAGCAAGGGATATAGAACGGTATCTCGATTTTTTTGATTATGTCTTTGGCCGTGGTGATATTAAACCGGAAAACAAACTCTATTTCGATTATAGTTTTTCTAAATGGATGGGGATGAGCGGGGAGAGGATCAACCCACTATCTTATCCCATAAAAGGCACCGGTGAACTTTTAAAGAATAATAACGGCAAAGTAATAAATGATATTCAGGGGTGGAAGTTAAAATCAGATGCTGTCAGGAAAGAGATAGTCAGGATGCTGGGAGATGAACCTGCTTCCATAGGGCCGGGTAGCCAGCCGGATTATAAAAGAGAGGTTGTCGGACTGCCCCGGACAGGTCATGAGATAAAAAGTGAGCCTTTTCTTTTTGGTACATTATATTATAAATCTGATATCTCTGCGGGATCCGGAGATAAAAAAATGCCTGTTGTTATTTATCTTCATGAATATGTGTATGCTATGGGCTATGCCAGATCGGGCGATATTATCAACAGATTGGCAAATGAAGGGTTTGCTGTGTTTGCATTTGACCAGATCGGGTTCGGCACAAGGATAGAGGAGGGCAGGCTATTTTATGAAAGGTTCCCTCACTGGTCAAAAATGGGCAGGATGGTGGCCGATGTAAGGTGGTCGGTCGATGCACTGTCAGAACACAATCTGACAGATGCGGAGAAGATCTTTGTGGCAGGTTACTCTATGGGCGGTGCAGTCGCTCTGTACAGCGCTGCCCTTGATGAGAGAATTGCAGGTGTTGTTTCGGTGTGCGGATTTACACCTATGCGTACCAACAAGCCAGGCAAGACTGCGGAAGGGATATATGAGTATTCACATCTTCATGGATTAATACCCCGTTTGGGTTTCTTTGCAGGGCATGAGGAGAAGATACCTTATGATTTTGATGAGATAATTGGATGCATTGCACCGCGGCCGGTGCTTATTATAGCCCCTGCATGGGATCAGTATGCCGATGCAGATGATATAAAAAAGTGTGTTAATGAAGTCAGAAAAGTATATAGCCTTTATAAAAATTCTGACAATCCGGAGTTAATAATACCTGAAGATTATAACCGTTTTTCACCGGATATGAAGGAGATTATGGTTTCCTGGGCCAGGGACAATTTATATTAGGATGCTAACCTTTTATTTCCCATCGTTTAATAATTAATTTTACCTCCTAAATAAGAGAAATATGGAGAGTTCAAATTCAAGGAGAAGGTTTATAAATAAGGTGACAGTGGCACTGCCTTTTCTGACAGGCAGCGCAGTATTTTCAGAAAATAAGTCACCCGCAGTAAGACGATCATCAAAATTAAAGTTAAGCCTGAATGTCTACTCTTTTAACAGTCTGCTACGGGCCCGAAAGATTGACCTTTTCGATGTCCTTAAATTTTGTGAAAAATATGATCTGGATGCTATTGATCCGACCGGCTATTATTTTCCGGGCTATCCTGACAAACCTCCGGATGAGTTTGTCAACAGTTTTAAAAGAGAGGCTTTTTTGTCTGGTATTGATATCAGCGGTACGGGCGTCCGAAATAATTTTGCCAATCCGGATCCGGTAGCACGCCGTAAGGATATTGAGGTTATAAAGAAATGGATTGAAACAGCAGCATTGTTGGGGAGTCCGAACCTGAGGATCTTCCCGGGGACTAATGATCACGACGGTTTTTCGCGTGACCAGGTGTATGAGTGGATGACAGAAGATATTAAAAAGTGTTGTGACTATGGTAAAAAATTTGGTGTGGTTATAGCATTACAGAATCATAACGATTTTCTCAAAACATCTGCTGATGTGGACAGGCTATTCGAAATGGTAAATTCTGAATGGCTGGGACTTAACCTCGATATTGGCAGCTACAGATTGTCAGATCCATATAGTGAAATAGAAAAAAATATCCGCCATGCAGTTACCTGGCAGATAAAAGAAAATGTATGGATCAACGGTAAGGAGACTCCGGTGGACCTGCAACGGTTATTGTCAATAATTAAAAATGGAGGATACAGGGGGTACCTGCCTGTTGAAACCCTGGGTGCCGGCGATCCTTTTGAAAAAGTGCCTAAACTGCTGGAAGGTATACGAAAAGCTTTACTAAATATTTGATATATGGAGTTCTTAAAAATTCCCTTTTCTGATATGCAGTCAATTTTTTTCAGGATACTTCTGAAATATGGTTTTCCGGAACATAAAGCAAAGGTGTGTGCAGATATTTTTGCAGAAAATAGCCTGGAAGGCATCTACACACATGGTGTTAACCGGTTCCCGCGATTTGTGGATTATATAAAAAAAGGTTATATCAAGGTTGGCAATGAACCTGAATTGATACATTCTGCAGGAGCACTGGAACAGTGGAATGGCAATCTCGGCCCGGGGCCGCTGAATGCACTCTTTTGCACAGAGAGAGCTATGTCACTTGCTGATAGATACGGATTGGGCTGCATTGGCCTTAGTAATACAAATCACTGGATGCGGGGTGGCTTTTACGGATGGAAAGCAGCGAAAAAAGGTTACGTGTTTATCGGATGGACAAACACAGAGGCCAATATGCCTGCCTGGGGTTCTGCAGAGAGCCGGCTGGGGAATAATCCTTTGGTTATGGCAGTACCGTTTGATGATGAGGCTGTTGTACTCGATTTTGCCATGTCGCAGTTTTCATACGGAAAAATGGAGGCAGTTGAACAGGAGGGCAGGTGTCTTTCATTTTATGGTGGATATAACTCACAGGGAGAGCTTACTAAAGATCCGGGTGAAATATTAAAGAGCCGGCGGACTTTACCTGTTGGTTACTGGAAAGGTGCAGGTTTGTCACTTATGCTGGATATCCTGGCAACAGTCATTGCTTCGGGGTCGGCTACCTTTGATGTGAGCAGAAATGATGCGGAATATGGTGTGTCACAGGTGTTTATGTCGGTCTGCCTCAATAAATTAAGTAATTTTGAATTCATAAATAGCACTATTTCAAATATTATTGAGGATTTTAAAGATTCATCAGCAGATGAAATGAACTCTGAAATACGTTATCCCGGAGAGAGGGTTGTCAGGGATAGAAAAGAGAATATGCTTCACGGAATACCAGTGAGTAAAACTGTTTGGGAGCATATTGCTCAATTATAATGAACGGTATGCAGGCTATATAGTTGTGATATCCCGGCCTGCTATGCCGGACTGCTTTTAACCTTAATTATCCTTCTTTACTCTTTGTCTGATCTATAAGCCATCAAACAGCGTAAAACTATGTACAGATTTTTTTAGTAATCTAATTACTTTTATTAACTTGTGCGCCACAATCTTTAAAATTAACAAATTCATAATAAAATGACACAAAGAAGGGATTTTATTAAAAAGAGCCTGGCAGGGACTGCCGGGATAGCCATAGGAGGTATGGGCTTCAGTGCAAGATCGTATGGTTCCATAATTGGTGCCAACGAACGGATTACCATGGCTGTGATAGGTATCCGCGGACAGGGTAACGGACATATTGGGAAATGGTGCCAGTTAAAGGATAACCGTAATGTTTTTCTCAAAACATTGTGTGATGTCGATGAAGCTCTGTTTCCTGAGAGAGTAAAAAAAGTTATAGATGCAATCGGTTCAAAGCCCGGGACTGTATGGGATATGAGGAGAGTATTTGAAGATAAGGAAATAGATGCCGTTTCATTTGGTACACCAAATCACTGGCATGCACTTGGAACTATCTGGGCTTGCCAGGCCGGAAAGCATGTATATGTTGAAAAACCTGCTTGTCATAATGTATATGAAGGCCGAAAAATGATTGAAGCGGCGCGTAAGTATAATGTAAGGGTACAGGTAGGATTCCAGAACCGCTCAATAAGGAATGTTATCGAAGCTATGAAATTTTTGCACGACGGAGGTATCGGTGATGTTTATATGGCAAAGGGACTTTGCTATAAACCCCGCGACTCTTTTGGTATTGCTCCTGACACTATGCCACCAGCCTCTTTGCATTATGATATGTGGCTCGGGCCTGCCCCATACCGCCCTTACAATGAAAAGAGAGGCCACTATAACTGGCATTGGCATTGGGATACCGGCAACGGAGATACCGGCAACCAGGGGCCGCATCAGTTCGATATTGCCAGATGGGGGCTTAACAAAAAAGAGCATCCCGTGACTATTTATTCAGCAGGAGGAATTTACGGGATTGATCCCAAAGAGTGTTCACAGGAAACGCCTAATACACAGACTTCGCTGTTTACTTATGACGACGGGAAAATACTGGAGTTTGAAACACGTGGCCGTTACACCAACGCAGAAGCAAGCCTTAATATAAAGATAGGTAATATGTTCTATGGAACCGATGGTTATCTCGAGCTTAACGGAAGTACATGGAAGGCATTCAGAAAGAGGGAAGAAGAGCCGTTTGCAGGTTCATCCAAAGAGACTTCCGAGGTTCCCAAAGATCCGACATTCCTTGCTGCACCCGGCGGATCAGAGCATTATGCAAACTTTATTGATGCAATACGTTCCGGTAATGATTATGATCTTAATTGTGATGTTCGCGAAGGTTTCTATTCATCAGCCCTGCCAATTATTGCCAATATCTCGTATCGTCTGAAGAGAGAGCTGACCTTCAGGGGTGAATATGAAAAATTTGCCAATGACCCGGAAGCTGACATGATGCTTACACGTAAATTCCGCAGGCCATACGTGGTTCCTGAAGATGTGTAATAAAAAAACGTTGGCGGATCTGAATTGCCTGTTATCAGGTATCGATCCGCCAACGGTTAATTTCAAAATACCCCCTGTTTATACTCCCTTCGCATTTCTGTCAAGTTGCTCTTCGTCCGAGAAATCGGTTTCGGCTATATGATTTTCCAATGGCAGTATCTTTTCATGAATTGCATCTATGATCCATTCAGGCTGAGGGAAGAAATAATCTTCCAGCTCGTGAGCAGGAGTGATCCAGTTGCGTGATCCGACAACAACAGGAGGTGCATCAAGGTAATCAAAAGCAAGTTCTGTAATATTGGATGCAAGGTCTCTCATAAACGAGCCTCTTCCTGTGGCATCACCGGTAATGATAATGCGCCCTGTCTTTTTAACTGATTCTATAACTTTTTCGTAATTGAAAGGAACCAGTGAGCGTGCATCTATTACTTCAGTCGAAAGGTTATATTTCTCTTCCAGTATTTTTGCAGCATCAAGAGCGCGATACAGTGTAGCGCCAATTGACAATATTGTAATATCAGTTCCCTCTTTTTTGATATCAGGTTCTCCGACAGGTATTTCATAATATCCTTCAGGAACGCCTCCTTCATGGAACATCTCACCAATGTCGTAGATGCGCTGACTTTCGAAGAATATTACCGGGTCTGTACCCTGCAATGCAGCATTCATAAGGCCTTTTGCATCATACGGAGTAGCAGGGAATACAACTTTAAGTCCCGGAATATGTGCAGGCAGCGCTGTCCAGTCCTGCGAGTGTTGGGCTCCATATTTTGAACCTACTGAAACACGGATCACAACAGGCATTCTGAGTACATTGCCACTCATTGCCTGCCATTTTGGTAACTGATTGAACACTTCGTCTCCCGAGCGTCCCAGGAAGTCGCAGTACATAATCTCAGGCAGTACCCGTCCGCCACACATAGCATATCCTATTGCTACACCAACAATGGCGCCTTCCGAAATCGGAGAGTTGAACAGCCTGTGATAAGGCAATGCCTCGGTGAGTCCGCGATACACTGCGAACGCTCCTCCCCAGTCACGGTTCTCTTCACCAAACGCCACAAGAGTAGGATCTTTATAGAAACGGTCAATCACTGCCTCAAAAATCCCGTCCCTGAGAGCGTATGTTTTGATTTTTGAATGAGGTTTGCCGTTTTCATCAAACATAAACCTCTCTTTTTTGCTTAACTGCTGTACCCTCGGATTCTCTTCAATCGGGTGATTAACCTCCGGCTTACGATCTTCCATTTTATCAACTGACTGATTACTTAACATCATGTCACCGATCAGGTTAGGATATTTTTTCATATCCATGTGGGGTGAAACTTTTACATCAATTGATAATTTTAAAGTGTTGGTAATAACCTCTTCAGCTTCGGCTTTGATCTTTTCTAAAAGATCTTCAGTGGCGACACCTGCCTTTACCAGTTCCCTGCCGTACCAGACGATAGAGTCCTCTGCTTCCCATGCTTCAATCTCTTCTTTTGTGCGGTATGATGATGCATCGGAAGGAGAATGGCCGCTGAACCTGTAGGTCAGGACATCCAGCAAAACAGGCCCTCTTTTTTCTTCAAGTATTTTTCTTTTACGGCGATATGCATCGATAACTGCCAGCGGGTTGTATCCGTCAACCCTTTCTGCATGCATCTGATCCGAGTTCAATCCGGCCCCTATTCGTGCAGCTATGTCATAACCCATAGTTTCGCCACAAGTCTGACCTCCCATGCCATACTGGTTATTCATTATATTGATGATAAGAGGCAAACCTCCCTTCATGTCTCCTTCCCACAATTCGCTAAACTGGTCCATCGTGGCAAATGCAAGTCCTTCCCATACAGGTCCGCAAGCCATTGAAGCATCACCAATGTTGGCAACAACTATCCCTTTTTTGCGGTTTACTTTTTTGTAAAGGGCAGCTCCTACGGAGATATCTCCAGAACCGCCAACAATAGCATTATTGGGATAAACCCCGAATGGTGTGAAGAAAGCGTGCATTGATCCGCCTAATCCCTTATTGAAACCGGTTTCACGTGCAAATATCTCTGCAAGGGTACCATAAAGCAGGAATTTAACGGCCAGTTCTTTTGTTGTGCCAGTGTGACCGGCTTTTACAGGAGCCAGGGTCACTCCGTCGAAATGACTTTCCATTATTTTCAGAAGGCTTTTATCGTCAAGTTTCGAAATGGCTGATAAACCTTTGGCAATAATTTCGCCATGACTGCGATGGGATCCGAAAATAAAATCTTCTACGTCAAGAGTAAACGCCATTCCAACAGCTGCAGCTTCCTGACCGATAGAAAGGTGGGCAGGCCCCGGGTGGTTGTAGGGAATACTGTTATATTCACCACGTGTCTTTATCAGGTTAAGCATGGTCTCAAACTCACGGATGACAACCATGTCGTGATATATTTTTACCAGTTCTGCATCGGTGAAATTCTTTTTCTCTTCCTTAATACTTTTATTGTACTGGTTAACCGGAATTGGCTTAAATTCTATTTGACCCGGTTTTCTTACTTCTGATGGATTTATAAATTGATTTTTTGGCATTGCTTATAGATTTTAAAGTTAAAGCTTTTATAAATTCAGGTTTTCAATCTGGTTTTTTATTTCTGATAAGAAGCGCGTTGCTTCACCCCCGTCAAGAGCCTGATGATTGTATGTAAGTGATAATCCTATCATGGGAACGAATCCGTAAACCCCCTCCTCTATCTCTTTAGGGCGCGGTACAATTGTACACACACCGAGGATAGCAGATTGCGGCAGGTTGATCACTGGTGTAAACATCTCAACACCATAATTACCCAGGTTGGAAACAGTGAATGTAGCTGCCTCGGGACTTAACAGGTCGGGATTAATACTTCCTGTGCGGCATTGCCCGGCTAACTGCTGGAGCTGGTATGACAAGCCTGTGATCGAAAGGTCATCTGCATTTTTAAGCGCAGGCACCATGAGTCCGCGTTCAGTATCAACTGCAAGTCCCAGATGTACCTTTTTAAACCATTTCATTGTATCACCCAGGTAGTGGGTATTGACTACAGGGAATTTTTCCAGGGCACGGACTACTGCGAAACAAACCAGGTCGTTAATAGTAACATTCTGGGAAATCGTGCCTTCTGAGTAGTCATTTTTGTATCTTTTCCTCAGGTTCATTATCTGCCGTGCATCTGCACTCAGGTGGTGAGTGAGCTGCGCCGAGCTCTGAAGTGAATTATACATAGCTGAGGCAATCAGTTTTCTGATATTGGGGATTGATTTAACTTCGAAATCGTCTCCCTGCTCAACAACTGCTGCTTTTGGTGCAGCAGCCGGTTTGGCGGCTGGTTTAACTGCCGGTGCAGCCTCAGGCGCCGGGGCAGCTTTTGCAGGAGCAGCGGCTGACGCTGCCTCAATGTCACGGGCGATGATACGGCCTCTCGGACCTGATCCCTTCAATGTATTTACATCAACTCCTAATTTTTCAGCCATGCTTTTCGCAAGGGGGGAGATGCGTAAATGCTGCGCCGGTGAAGCTGTTTCCACTTCAAATTCGACAACTTTTGGCGACTCTTCAGCAATGGGTTCAGCAACCTTTTCGACAGGTTCCTCAGAGCTTGCTGCTACGGCAGAAGCCCCTCCTTCAGGATTGAACTCTTCAAATGATTCACCCTTATTTCCAATCACTGCAACATTCGTGAGGACAGGTACCTCATCACCTTCATTGTAGAAAATGGCCAGTAATGTACCACTACTTTTTGCTTCCTCCTCAAATGATGCTTTATCGGTTTCGTAAGAAAAAAGTATGTCACCTTCGCTTACTTCTTCTCCTACCGATTTATACCATTGCCCCATAATGCAGGTTTCAACTGATTGTCCCTGGCGGGGCATTAAAACAGGTATTGCCATATTTTTCTTGTTTTTGATTAACTTGTTATTACAAATAATATTTTGGAATTTTTCTCAAAATGCTGAAATTAAGATAATTTATTTGATATAATTATTTTAGGGTGTAAATTTAAAATTAATAACTTGTATTTACAAGTTGTTTAATACTATTTAAATTTTTTTTAACTTTGGGGCTCATGGAAAATATGCCACAATATAGAAGATTATATGAAATGCTACGTGAACAGATCATAAAAGGAGTTTACGAGGAGGGTAGTCTTTTGCCGTCAGAGAATGAATTGTGTGTTGTTCACGGAACCACCAGGCCGACAGTGAGGCATGCTCTTGATATGCTTGTAAAGGACGGATTGATATTGAAAAAGCAGGGTAAAGGAAGCATTGCAAGAAAACCTCCCCAAAATATCGGGATTTTATCTATTTCAGGGACCGCCTCTGCTGTGGGCGAGAGATACCTTAAGACTGATATTTTGCAAAAACCTGTTATCAGGATGTGGCCCGAAAATTTTCCCTTTCAACTGACTGAAACTGAAAAGACGGCAGGTTGTATATATATGGAGAGGCTGAGATATGTTGATAAAAAACCTGTTTTTTACGATATTAATCACATCCCTAATATTAACCTTTCCAGATTCACAAGCCGGTCATTTGAGAACAAGTCTCTCTTTGAGGTGTTAAGGAAATATTATCAGGTTTATGTTCTTGGCGGGGAGCAGAAGTTGAAAGCAATCATTCCCGGTCCGAAAATAAAAGACCTTCTTAAATTAGGGCCGGGACAGCCGGTATTGCAGATCGAACGAAAGCTGGTGACAGGGAAAGAAGAATTCAATATATACTCTACGATCTATTTTAATTCCGAAAATCATTCTATTTTCGGCAAGTTTTAATACCAGTAAGGATGAAGCGATCCGGCACTATGACCAAATTTTACCTTTTTATGCACACAGGTTACCTGACCTGTAAATTTCAAATTAAATTTTATTATAATTATTTAAAAATTTTTTTTTAACCGGCGTTAAATTGTTTAAACTCATTATTATTGACTCGACATTTTATCTTTTATAACAATAGTTATTAATCTGAATATTTTGCAAATTAATACAGAACTTTTATTGACAGAGGCGGCAGTTAACCTTAATGGTGAGAAAGCTACTTTCGAGAACGAGAAATACGGTGAGCATGATCGCAATAATTTTGATATCTGGCTTGCTAAATCAGATAAGCCTGCACCACTTGTGATTTATATTCATGGAGGCGGTTTTACGGGTGGTGATAAATCAAGGTATTACAAATCTGAAGATATGATAAGGTTTTTGAAAGCGGGAGTGTCTGTTGCAACTATTAATTATCGTTTTATGACAGAGGCACCATTCGGCATAAAAGCATGCATGGACGATGCAAAGAGATGTGTGCAGTATATTCGTTATCATCATAAAAAGTATAATATTGATAAAGAAAAGATAGCTTGTTCGGGAGGGTCAGCAGGGGCAGGCACTGCTCTCTGGCTTGCTTTCAGTGACGATATGTGTGAACCTGAAAGCAGTGACCCGGTTCTGCGTGAGTCTACCCGTCTTTTTTGTGCGGGCGCATTTGCAACCCAGTCTACATACGATATTTTTAAATGGGATAAGATTTTGGGCTTCCCGGTTAATAATTCTCATGAACAGTTATCTGTTATTGCAGCTGCTTTTGGATTTCAGTCTTACGAGGATGTCAATCTTTTTGAGCAGACTGATATACGCAGGGAACTTGATTTTTTAGAGAAAATGGATAAATATGATGCTCCGGTCTTTGTCTATAATAAACATAACGGAGGTATACCGGAAAATATGGATGACCTTAATCATCACCCTCTTCATGCCAAAGCAATAAAAGAAAAGGCTGAGGAGGTAGGGCTTGAAGCGGTAGTCTATGCACCCGGAATTGGAATCGCAGATCCTTCAGGCATCGATCTGGTCAATTTTTTCCTGGGTAAATTTTTTAACTAAAATATAAGAAGATGAAAGTACTAAAATTTGGTGGAACTTCAGTAGGGTCTCCGCAGAATATGAGATCGGTTATAAAGATCATCACTGACGGGGAGCAAAAGATAGTGGTTCTTTCCGCAATGTCGGGAACAACAAATGTGCTGGTGGAAATTTCCGAATTGTTGAGCAAAAGGAACAGGGAAACTGCCGGTATCCTTACCGGCAAACTGGAAGCCGGATACCGGGATGTGGTTAACAACCTTTATGAACGTGAAGATAATAAGGAGAAAGGTTACCAGATAATAAAAGATTCCTTCGAAACAATAAAGTCATTTCTGGCGGGAAGATTCACCCAGGTAGCAGCCAACACAATTTTATCGATGGGTGAAATTATGTCGACAAAGCTCTTTACTTTGTTAATGGATGAATGCGGGTATAATGTAAAACTTCTGCCTGCTCTCGATTTTATGCGGATTGATGAAGATAAGATGGCAGATTTGAAGTTTATTTCTGACAATCTTAAACGAGTAATGAGTGAAGCTGGCAATGCTGATTACTATATAACCCAGGGTTATATTTGTCGTAATGCTTACGGCGAGGTAGACAACCTGCAGCGTGGAGGCAGTGATTATACCGCCTCGCTGATAGGTGCAGCAATAGAAGCAGAGGAGATACAGATATGGACAGATATTGACGGATTTCATAATAATGATCCAAGGTATGTTGAGAATACGCATAAAATTGACCAGCTATCATTTTACGAAGCAGCCGAGCTGGCATATTTCGGAGCAAAAATTCTCCATCCCCAGACTATTTATCCGGCACGTATACAAGATATTCCTGTCCGGTTAAAGAATACTCTGAATCCTTCAGATCCGGGCACTCTTATTACATCAGAGACGACAGGAAAGGGTATTAAAGCAGTCGCAGCAAAGGATGGAATTACTGCAATTAAGATCCGGTCAGACCGCATGTTAATGGCGTATGGTTTTCTGAAAAGTGTATTTAAAGTATTTGAGAAGTATAAAACTCCTATTGACATGATATCCACCTCTGAGGTGGCGCTGTCGCTGACGATAGACAATACTGACAATATAAAAAAGATTCTGGGCGAACTTGATAAGTTCGGAACAGTGGAGACAGATTATAATATGACCATAATCTGTATTGTTGGTGATATTACCGGTGAAGAGAGGGGCTTTGCATCGAAAGTATTTAATGCTTTGGATGGCATACCAATCAGGATGATATCATATGGCGGAAGCCGTTATAATATTTCTGTCCTTGTCCCTGACAAACATAAGCAGACAACCCTGAGGGCATTAAGTAACAACCTTCTTAATAACAACTCATAAGCTATATGCCGCTGAAATCAACCCCTTCGAATAAAACCGAAGGGGTCAGCCAGGCTGAATTTGTATTTACATCATTGCCTATGGCTGCGATATTTGACCATAGCTCTTTCATGTTGCCTGTTATGTTCATTTCGGAAACAGGATGTTTCAACTCTCCCATCTCAATAAAAAAACCTTCTATTCCATACGAGAAGTCACCAGTAGAGCCATTACAGTTACCCCCGTTGAATCCGGTCACCATAATCCCTTTTTCAACGCCGGTAATAAGCTGGCTTATCTCCTTTGATCCGGTTTTAAAAACCAGGTTTGTTGTATCGCCTGAAGTTGGCTCCATATCAAGCTTTTTGCTGTAATATGTATCGATATAATAATTCCTTAAAACACCGTTTTCGATAATTATACGTCTCTTCGTTGCCAGTCCTTCGTTATCGAAATACCCTGACCCAAGCCCCGATATTATAAAAGGGTCGTCGGTTACAGTTAACAGATCAGAAAAAACCTTTTCCCCTTTTTTGTCTGTCAGGAAAGAGTTTTTCTGCTGAATTGCAGAACCATTAAGGGCAGATATCACAGGACTGAGGATTCTTCCTGTCTGACGGTTTTCAATTATCATTGACATTTTACCTGAGTCTGTTTTTCTCTGACCAATCTTTCTCAATCCTCTTTTCAGCGCTGTTTCTCCTATCCCGTTTTTTTTAAGTTCATTAAAAAAGATAGAATTTTCGCCCCAGTATGATTCGGGCCGTGAATCTCCTCCGTTGACCGAAACCGAGGCATTGACCCCGAACCGGGTGGCGGACGAATCACCTCTGAAACCGTTACTTGTTACCAGTATAAACTCAAAAAGACTGTCATAGTAAGAGGCTGAGACGGAAATCACCCTGTCATCCTGCCCTAATGCTTCTTTTTCAATGGCAAGGGCTATGTCGATCTTTTGCCTGGTATCATAACTTGCGAATGATGAGTCAACTGTTTTAAGGGTTGCCGGTTCTCCTTTATAGTACAGTTCAGGTTCAGGGAGAGTTCTGAATTCATCTTCAGACAAATAGCGGGTTGATGCTATTGCTTCTGTAATAAAATCTGACAGATCTTTTTTATTCATCCTGTTAGTTGAATGTGATGAATATTTGCGATCCACATAAAGTTTAACCGACATGCTGTTTTGTTTGGCCTGTTCCAGTTTGTCAGTTTTTTTATCCCGTACCTCAACACTGTTGCTTATGCGGTTTGAAATGCTCACTGCAGCCTGGTCTGCTCCGTTCTTCAGTGCAAGGTTCACAGCCCACAGCGCAAGGTCATATTTTTCTTTTTTATTCATCTGCGAATTATTTAGAATTTTTCAAACAGAGCCGCCGACTGTAAGTTTTTTCACCAGAACCGTCGGCAGTCCGCAGGTTACAGGTACCGATTGCCCGTCCTTTCCACAGGTCCAGGTGCCGTTATCTATTTCGAAATCATTGGATACCATAGTTATATCGGCCAGAGCCCGGGGGCCGTTTCCTATTATATTGATATCTTTAACAGGACTGGTTAATTTCCCGTTTTCTATTAAATATCCTGATTTAACAAAAAATGTAAAATCACCTGCACCAATATTTACCTGTCCGTTGCTGAAATTATCAACATAAACCCCGTATTTCACACTTGAAATTATTTCATCTCTGGTATGAGGGCCGGGTTCCATATATGTAGCTCTCATCCTCGGCAATGGAATATGCCTGAATGATTCGCGCCGTCCGTTTCCTGTAGGGGATACACCATAAAAACGTGAACTTATCCTGTCGTGAAGATAGCTGTTCAAAACTCCCTCCTTCACCAGGTATGTTTTTTGAACCTCATTTCCTTCATCGTCAATATTTATTGATCCTCTGTTGTGTTCCACGGTTCCGTCATCTATAATATTGACAAATTTTTCAGCGACATCCCTGCCCATTTTATCACTAAAAACCGAAGTCCCTTTTCGGTTAAAATCTGCTTCAAAAGTATGACCTATGGCTTCATGCAGCAGTATGCCCGAACCACCTGCACCCATAACTACCGGCATTTCGCCGCCTTTTGGACGAACTGCATGAAATAGCAGATTAGTTCGATCTGTAACTTCCCCGGCAAGCTCATCTACCAGATTGTCAGTCAGCCATTCATAACCTTTTCTGAAGGAACGGGCTGAATAAGAATTTTCTGTCCTTCCGTTCTGTTGCATTATGCATACCGTGCCAAAGCTTACCATTGGCCTGTAATCGTAAGTTAAAATACCTTCAGAGTTAAAGAAGAGAATCTGCGATGTCTCATCACTCAAAAATGCATTGACTTTAACCACCTTATTATCGAGTGAGAATACTTTGTCATTGATCTTCTGGACAAAAGGCACTTTATCCTTCACCGTGACCTTATCCCATTGTTTTAAAATATTATAATAATCAGCAGGTTTTTTCAGCCGGTGGCCTGCAGGCTTGTAATTGCTGCCGTTGACGGCTATATTGGCTGCCATAAGAGCTGCATTGATCATATCTTCCTCACGGAGGGTTTCCGAATATGCAAATCCTGTCTGATCCCCTTTTAATACTCTTATTCCTACACCTGACCTGATATTTGAATATGCACGGTTTACCTTTCCGTCTTCAAGCCCCAGGCTGTTAGTTCTCATGCTTTCAAAGAAAAGGTCTGCATAATCACCACCCTTACTCATGGCAGCGCTAATTATTTTTTGAAGAACTTCTACAGATACTTCAAAATGATCATAATAATCCTTCACTGTTGTAAATGTTTTATCATTAGGAGATATTTTCAAAAGTGGAGGGAAAATTATTCCTCCTGCAATTAAAGTGCCGCCGGCTGTAATAAAATTGCGTCTTGTTGTATTCATATGATTAAAATAAATGTTTAATCCGATATTTTGAGCTAAAGAATACGGGAGTATATATTCCGGATTGAAAATATCGTAACAAATATAAATAAATTTAATATTTATATAGGTTGAATAATCTAAGGGCAATTTCTAAAAAAAAGCATAAAAAAAATTGACATACCCCATAAAAATATAGCATAAGTTAAAAAAATATATATTTAATTTGTTTTTTACCCCTATTTAAAGTAGGGTATATTAAATTATTTTGTATTTTTGGTGATTATTTATCAATACTTAAAATATGGCAAAGTTCAGATTACAGGCATTAAAAGAGGTTCTTAACCGTCAGCCTCTTGAATTTGAGAGAGACGACATTCTTGTTTCCAACTACTATGGTAAGCTGGTTTTTGACCGGGTTAAAATGAAGAAATATTTATCTAAGGATGCCTTCGAAGCAGTGATGGATGCTATTGAAAAGGGAACCAGGATAGACAGGAAGATGGCTGATCTCATCGCCCAGGGGATGAAGTCATGGGCCCTGGATAATGGAGCTACCCATTATACTCACTGGTTTCACCCGTTAACAGATGCCACAGCGGAGAAGCATGATGCATTTATTGAGCATGGTGGCAACGGAAGTGTGATAGAATCGTTTTCGGGAACACTGCTTGCCCAGCAGGAACCTGATGCTTCATCTTTTCCGAGCGGAGGAATACGCCAGACTTTTGAAGCGCGCGGATATACAGCCTGGGATCCTACTTCACCCGCATTTATCAGTGAGACAACCCTTACGATCCCTACGGTATTTATTTCATATAACGGGGAAGCTCTTGATTATAAGACGCCCTTTTTAAGGGCTTTGAATATTCTTGATATTGCAGCAACATCTGTTTGTCAGTATTTTGATAAAAATATCACTTCAGTGGGCGCCAATCTCGGGTGGGAGCAGGAGTTTTTTCTGGTCGACGAAGCTATGTATATGGCCAGACCTGATCTTATACTGACGGGCCGGACTCTTATGGGGCATGCGTCATCTAAAGATCAGCAACTTGCTGATCACTACTTCTCGTCTATCCCCACCCGTGTTAACCGGTTTATGCAGGATGTTGAAAATGAAGCCTATAAATTAGGAATTCCTGTTAAGACGAGGCATAATGAGGTGGCTCCCAACCAGTTTGAGATAGCGCCGATCTATGAAGAGGCTAATTTGGCAAATGATCATAATCAGCTGATCATGGATATTATGCAGAAAATTGCACGAAGGCATAAGTTCCGGGTTTTATTTCATGAGAAGCCTTTTGCAGGTATTAATGGCTCGGGTAAGCATAACAACTGGTCTCTTTCAACCAATACAGGAGTGAATCTTTTCTCTCCCGGGAAAAATCCAAAGACTAACCTGTTATTTCTGACTTTTGTAATTAATACCCTGAAAGCTGTATACGACAACCAGGACCTGCTGCGTGCCAGCATATATAATGTTGGTAATCAATACAGGCTGGGAGCTCATGAAGCGCCGCCTTCGATAATTTCTATATTTCTTGGCACTGAAGTGTCCAGAATGCTTGACCTGATGGAAGAGGCTGTGGTGGACAGGAAAATGACGCCTGACGAAAAGACAGCTTTGAAACTGAATATCGGAAGGATCCCTGAGATCATTCTCGACAGTACCGACAGGAACAGGACATCTCCTTTTGCCTTTACAGGGAACAGGTTCGAATACAGGGCAGTCGGCTCTTCAGCTAACAATGCTTCAGCGCTGATAGTGCTTAATACAGTTATGGCCGACCAGCTAAACAAGTTTAAATCATCGGTTGACCGGCTGATAGAAAAGGGTGTTAAGAAAGATGAAGCAATTTTTAAGATTTTAAAAAACCTGATCATTGAATCAAAACCGATACGGTTCAATGGAGATGGTTATAGTCATGAGTGGGTTGTTGAAGCTGAAAAGCGGGGACTGACAAATGTTAACAATGTGCCGGAAGCGCTAAAGGCATATTTGCGACCTGAAACTGTCAGTATATTTTCTAAACTGGGTGTGCTCAATGAACTGGAACTGAGCGGAAGAGTTGAAGTGGAATATGAGAAGTTCATAATGAAAGTGCAAATAGAGTCGCGCGTGCTGGGCGATATTGCAATAAATCATATTGTTCCGACAGCCATTCATTATCAGACAACTTTGCTAAAAAATGTAAATAATATAAAAAATGTTTTTCCGCAGAATCAGTTTGAACAACTGGCAGGGGCCAGGATGGAGCTGATAAAAGAGATTGGAGGTCATATCTCTGCAATTAAAGCTAAATGCAAAGAGATGGTTGAAGCCCGTAAAAGAGCTAACGTAAAGGAAGATATATTTGAAAAGGCTGAACTTTATGATCAGACAGTTAAACCCTACCTGGATGATATTCGATACCATATCGATAAACTTGAATTGATAGTGGACAATGAGCTCTGGCCTTTGCCAAAATATAGAGAATTGCTGTTTGTCAGATAGTTACCTCTTAGTGGCCTGATATTGTAAGCATTCGTTTAAAATTAATTAATTGCTTGTAAATAGATTAATTAAAAATTTGAGAAACCCGATTTTAACCGGAAGAACCATTTGGGTGGTAATTTTTACCAAGCTTGTTTCATTTGAAATAGAGGCTGATTTTTGTTGTTTTAACTGAACTACGGGTTTTACATACTTAAAATATCATAAAGACGTTATTTTTACAATAAAAAAGGAAAAAAATTTACTTTTGTTTTTTGAAGTGACTTTTAGCATGGATAAATATATCAGGATAACTGTTTTTATGATAATTATTGCCTCATTCTCCTCCTGCAGTACAGGGAAACTTGGCAGAGATGCAATATTGTCCCATCAGATCGGGGAGTATTACAAAGCAATAGAAAAGTACCGCAAAGCCAGCAGGAAAGAAAAAGACCGTCAGAAGCGAATGGACTATGCTTTTGCTATAGCTGAATGTTACAGGTACATCGGAGATTATGAGAGGGCGGCATTGTATTATCGTAATGCGATCCGGAGAGGTTATTCAGATCCTGCTGCAGTTCTTTATCTGGCTGATATGCTGAGGAATACTCAGGATTATGAGGGAGCTGTTGAAAACTACAGGACATATCTTAATTCAAACCCTTCAGGCGAAAGGGCAAGGGCTGGTCTGGAATCGATACAAAAAACACAGGAGTGGATTGCAAATCCAACCCGTCATATAATAAATCCGATTAAGGAGATAAATTCCAGGGAAAGTGATTTTTCCCCGGTTTTTGTCGGAGGTCGCGATAATGAGGTGATTTTTACATCCAGCCGTAAGGCTGCTACTGGTAAAAGGTCAAGTATGATTACCGGACAGAGTTATACAGACCTGTTCAGGTCAACATTCAGTGTCCAGAAGCAGAAGTGGGAACAACCCCGGTTGATAGACGAATATATGGTAATCAACACTGCCGACGAAGAGGGAACGGCAACTTTTTCCTCTATAGGTGACCAGATGATATTTACCAGATGCCGGTATGATAAATCAAAAGCCCTCGGAGCTGAGCTCTATTCCTCATCACAATCGAGAGGCACCTGGTCGCAGCCCGTTAAAATCCCGGTTGTGGGCGACAGCCTTATTGCGGCACATCCATCCCTTAACCATGATGGATCGGTGCTCTACTTTGTGTCCGATATGCCGGGAGGATATGGAGGAAAGGATATCTGGAAAGCAGAAAAAACCGGAGGTACATTTTCTAATCCTGTTAATCTTGGCCCTCAGATCAATACTCCCGGAGATGAAATGTTCCCTTTTATAAGGGATAACGGAGAGCTCTATTTCTCGTCCGATTATCATATCGGGATGGGAGGGCTCGATATTTTTAAAGCCACTAAGGATGAGAATGGTGAATGGACTGTTGAAAATATGGGATATCCGATGAATTCTCCCTTTGATGATTTTGGAATAGCTTTTGTCACCGGAGAAAATAAAGGTATGTTCTCTTCCAACAGGAAAGGGTCGCGTGGAGATGATCTTTATGAATTTGTAGTGCCGCCAAAAATTTTCAGGGCAGAAGGAGAGGTGTTTAATATCGAGACAAATGCAAGAATTGATGGTGTAACTGTAAGGATCATAGGTACCGACGGCACGAACCTCCGGTTGCAGTCACCCGACGGCAAATTTCAATACAGGCTGCAGCCCGAAACAGATTATATTTTTGCGGCATTTAAAGATGGTTTTCTCCGTGATAAGGGTTCAGTAAGCACTATCGGACTTGACGACAGCAGGGATTTCAGATTTGAACTGTTCCTGACACCCATTGATGCCCCAATAATACTTGATAATATTAATTATGAGTTTGGGAGATGGGATATTTTACCTGAGTCAAAAACAGCGCTTGACACTCTTGTCGGCATGCTTCTGCTCAATCCCACGATTACAATTGAGATAATGGCTCATACCGATCATGTTGGTAGTGACCAGTTTAACTTTGAACTGTCTCAAAAAAGAGCCCAGAGTGTAGTCGATTACCTTATAGAAAAAGGGATAAGCCCTCAAAGGCTTGTAGCAAAAGGTTATGGTGAGACATGGCCAAAAACTGTTACCCGGAAAATTGCCTCCCAATACGATTTTTTAAAGAGAAATGATGAACTTACTGAAGAGTATATTTTGAAACTTACCGAAGAACAACAGGAAATAGCACGGTCTGTTAACCGCCGTACCGAGTTCAGGGTACTTTCTACCGACTATATTGAAAAGTACGAAGCTGAACCGGAGAGATAGATTTTCGGGCAGGTCATTTACTGATAATTTAATCTGTTTAAAATTTTATAATTATTTGAAAATAAACTAATTAAAAATTTAAGAACATATGGAACCGTTCGTTCCTCACTCTCGCATATTCTTATTTTAATCATATTTTTTTGTGTTATTTTTTGATTAAAAAAGAACATGCTCGTTTCATTAAAGAGAAAAAATAATATCGTAATTAGCAGTCCGGTTTATTTTAACAGGTATCCACCGGAATATCAGGAAATGGTAAATAGTTGGTTAACAGCAAATCTTTAATTAATTGACTTACTCCGGGGGTCGATAAATTTCAGCAACTTAGCACCTGCCGGACAGTTTAAACAATCTTTATTATTGCAGTGGTTCTTTTTTAGCTGAAGCAATGCCTGGGTATCGAACGCTGATGAGGGATTTATTCCAAGTTTTTTCCATCTCCTTGTTATTGTGTTGTTCTCGGGCGGGATCTGCTCCAAAAATTCCAGAGCCCTGTCCTTTAGCGATGTGAGGTTTTGCAGCTCTCCATATACGAAAAGAAAAGGGACAACTACATTTAAAATTATAATATTTACAGATGCCTCTCCCAATACTTTTTGTTTTTTTGTAGCAGACAGTCTGTTAAAACGAAAATGAGAATCCCAATATTCAGATGCTTCTGTCATGAAAAGAGATCTGAGTTTTACGAGGTCGTCAATTTCCACTATTCTTGAGAACAGGCCCTGCGAATTATACATTAATCCGGCCAGCTGAGAAATCCGTACTGTCGGGAAATTTGCCGGTCTTAGTCTCAAGAATTTCCATAGATGTGGTTCGATTGTATTTATTTTATATTTTTTTGAGAGGAAATTATATTCATCCTGCAAAGCCATATAGTAGTCATCTCCGGACAGTTCTTCATTTAGTAATCCGGAAGCTCCAAAAAGCAATGATTCAAGTTGAAATTGACTGTTTCTATGTCTTGAAAGAATTGTGTATGGAACCGATTTTGCGAGCAATTGAAAAGGCAATGTATTTATTTTAAGACCAAACGCTTTTGACAAAAACTGGTAAAATGTCTCATTCCAGTCATTTTTATTTTCTTTTAACCTGTCCGTGATCTCAGATGTTTTACCTTCGAGTCTTTCGACCATAAGCCGGTGGAATCCCAGACGTATTAAAAGAGGGTCTATCAGGTTAAACTGATCCTGACAGGCAATCCAGGTTTTTGAAGCAAGCAGTTTCTGATAATTCATGTTATATTCCGGAGGCCACGATATTTCTACAGTTGCAATTTCAGATCCGTTGCTCCGGAATGTTTTTTTGTCAGCTTTTAGTACTACATGCAAGATAACGTTATCGTAAGCCTTATCTGTATTATGATTGTGCTTTTCCCAGTCTGAGGCCTTTTTATGGATTTCAATATTTCCTGCCCAGATAGTGTTTCCGATTTTTATTTTTGCATTCAGAAAATCAGGGCCGGAGTTACTGTTTTGTTTACCCGGATTTATAACTTCTACCGGTTCACATTCAGTTGTTTCCATCTGATCTGAATCAAAAAGCCTGTTTTTCCATATATAATAAATAAATTCTTCCTGCATGCCACGGGGTTAACGGGTCATTTTTGAAAAGATATCCCAGAGCACGATCCCTGCGCTTACTGCAATATTGAAAGAGTGTTTTATGCCAAATTGCGGTATTTCGATAGCGCCGTCGCACATATTTACGATTTTTTGGTTTACACCTTTAACTTCATTCCCAAATATAAGTGCAATTTTTTTTCCCGGCATGAAATCATTCAGTGAAATACTGTTTTCAACCTGTTCTACTGCATAAATTTCATATCCGGCTGTCCTTAATTTTATCAGAGCCTCCTCTGTTTCTTTAAAATATTCCCAGCAAACTGATTTTTCTGCATCAAGGGCAGTTTTATGAATCTCTTTATCCGGAGGAGTTGAGCTTATACCACAAAGAAAAATTTTTTCGATCAGCAACGCATCGGAGGTTCTGAAAACAGATCCTATATTATTCGAGCTTCTCACATTGTCGAGTACAACCACCACCGGGGTTTTCTCAGCTTTTTTATATTCCTCAATTGTAAGCCGCTTAAGTTCGTGTATATGTAGTTTACGCATTTTTGTCATTTTACCACTGCACCTCAGATCTTCTTACCGGCATTGACATGCACCGGGGTCCCCCGCCCCCACGGGCAAGTTCCGATCCGGCAATTGTGATAACACATTTTTCATAGTCATCAACACTGTACTTGCCCGAAATAATATCAGATGCTTTTATTATATCAAATCCATTTTTGTATAGTTCTTCCAGAGTATGGATATTTCTTTCATAACCGATCACTTTTCCCGGCGCCAGGGCTAAAAAGTTTACCCCGCTGTGCCATTGTTCCCGTTCCTGTGTCCACAGATCTTTTCTGCCGCCACAAGTGACAGGCTTTAAATCGATGCCTGTTTTTTTCAGGGCATGAGGAATATTCGGCTCTTCTTCGATCATTACTTTGCCATTGTCAATTTTTATATAGATTGTCCTGTAGGGATTTAAGCTAAATATTATTGGCTCATAAACCATGCAGTAATCTGTGCTAAGGCAGGTAAACACCATGTCGAGGTGTATGAACGATTCCGGTGTATGAGGTAACTCCTGGACAATTATATGGCATGATTTTTTATTTTGCTTTTTTAGGTTTTCAACGATGAAATCTATACCCTGTGTGCTGGTCCGAATCCCGGTGCCGACAACATATACATCATCGCGGATTACCAGGCAATCGCCACCTTCAAGAGTAGCTGCCGGGTCTAAAATTATTCCTTTTTCGGGTTTTGACGGATTTAATATATTGGTTTCAAATAAACCGGAGTGTTTAATTATAGCTTCAATTAGAATTGACTCCCTCTCTCTTACCCTGTTAGCCATCTTTCCTATGATCATATTACCGTTCATGCCCATTGCCGGATCGCGGGTAAAAAAAAGGTTATGCAGGGGGCGAAGCAAAAACTTTTCTTTGCTGAGATAGTTGGTAAGATTATTTCGTTCAAGGATAATTCCTTCGATTAACAGTCCTGATAACTTAGAGTGAGAAAGTTCTGCCAGTCTGTATTCCATGCCGGGTATACCCTCATGCACACATATCTCTTTCAAGAGGGCAATTTTTATTTCTTGTTTTTTAAGTATTTCAGATAGTATTTTTTTGATCTCAAACACCCTGGTGAATTTATTCAGTACTCCTGCGAACTGAGTATATTCTGCTTCAGCAATTGAGAGATTCAATATGTCGCTATATAACGCCCTCTCTGCATTTTCAGGAGTCATATTTTCAACTTCAGCACCGGGAATATGAATGATGACACCTTCCAGTCTGCCTATTTCAGAATTTATTGAGACTTGCATCGGTTAAAAGTTATTGTTAAAAAAATGATTATGTTTGCTTCATTTGATCTAAATTATCCAAATGTTTTGTAAAACTGATTCAAAGATATAAACTTTGCACTTGCTAAAAATGAAAACAGGTATCTTCATTTTTCTTTTTTTTGATGAACAGGATATTTGTAAAAATATTGACAGGGTCGCTGCTTGCTTTTTTGATTATTCATCATAGTAATGCACAAAGCCGTGACTCAACAGATTTTATGATTGGGATAATTGACAAAGGAGATACAATTATTCATATAGATCTGAAAGAGATTGTTGTGATGCCAGAGATTGACTTTAAGAATCCAAGACAGGAAAGAAGATATCACCGCTATATCGAAAAGGTCAGAAAGGTATACCCTTACGCCAGGCTTGCGGGTGAGATGCTTAAAGAGTATGAACCAAGGTATTTAGCCCTTTCGACTGAACGGGAGAAGAGGAAAATGATGAAAGATTTAGAACAACAGTTACTGGATGAGTACAAAGATGATATCAAAAAGCTGACGATATCGGAAGGTCGTATTTTATTAAAGCTCATCGATCGTGAGTCGAGAAGGACTTCATATACTTTAATTAAAGAGTTCAGGGGCGGGGTAAGTGCATTTTTCTGGCAGAGTATAGCAAGGCTTTTTGGAGGAGACCTGAAAGTTGAATATGATCCTTACGGGGAAGATAAAGTGTTAGAGCATATTGTGATGCTGATTGAAATAGGATACTATTAATCCTGTAAAGAGGAACTTTATGAATGATTTACTAAGAACTTTTATTGCAATTAAGATAACTCCTCAGCCTGAACTGGCTAAGATAATAAATACATTACAACAGGAACTGCGCGGGGAAGCAATAAAATGGGTGGAACTGAACAACATGCACATTACTGTTAAATTTCTCGGTGACACCTCTTGCGGTCAGGCTGATCAGGTAATCACTGCTTTGTCGGATGTTGCAGCCAGGTTCCCGGTCTTTTCGTTTGACCTGAATGGAGTGAGTTTCTTTCAAAAGGGGAGTCAACCAAGGGTACTATTTGTGAAAACCGGTAGTTCTGAAATGTTAAACAAGCTTGCTGAAGAGATTGAAAATGATTTGTTATCGCTTGGTTATGCGAAGGAATCAAGAGGTTTTAGCCCTCACCTCACAATTGGGAGGATAAAATACCTGAAAGAAAGATCTGCTTTTAAAAGAGTAATTGAAAAATTCCGGCAATATCATCTTCAGAATGAGCTATGCAGGCAGATTATTTTTTATCAGAGTCTTTTAAAGCCCCAGGGTCCGGTATATAAGCCATTAGCTGAGTTAAAGTTTAACGAAGGTCATTAGTGTGCATTGTGCGGGGGGAGTTTTATTTTCCATTTCCTTTTATACTTACCATAAGGGTGTAAATAAGTATTTTAAAATCTACATACAGGGAAATGTTTTTCAGGTACATCATATCATAAGGAAGTCTTTCGAGCATCTCCTGCAGGTTGGAGGCATAGCCGTATTTTACCTGTCCCCATGAAGTTATACCCGGACGAAGCTTATGCAGGTGAGTATAATATGGTGCTGCTTTTACGATCTGTTCAATATAATAACGTCTTTCCGGTCTTGGTCCCACTAATGACATTTCTCCTTTCAGAACGTTATAAAACTGAGGAATCTCATCCAGGTGGGTTTTTCTTAAAAATGATCCGACTTTAGTTATCCTTTCATCATTTTCGCTTGATAATTCCGGCGTGCCGTTCTCGGCGTTGAAAACCATACTGCGGAGCTTGTATATATAAAATGGTTTGCCAAATCTTCCGATACGTTCCTGTTTATATATTACCGGTCCTTTTGAGGTAGCTTTTATGATGATGGCAAGAATGCAAAATAATGGCAACATAACTATGGAAGCAGATATTGATGTAAAAATGTCAATCATTCTTTTTGTTTTTTCCTGCCATGCAGGCATTATGCCATTGGAGATTTTTATCAGCGGACTGCCATAGATGGCATTCATCTTTACGGTTCCCGACAGAAAGTCATAGAGATCGGGTATACCCCAGATAGTGACATGCCTGTTTTCAAGAACTGTTAAAATGTCGCTTATCCTTTCGTGATCTTTTGTTTCTAATGCTATGATTACCTCTTCAATATTATTTTTTTCAATTATTTTGTTTAAATCCTGCGGCTTCCCAAGGTTAGGAAGATATTGCTGCATTATCATGTCATTGTTATCCTCGAGACCTATAAATCCGGCAAACAGATTGCCGGCAGGACGCTGCTGGCTTATCATTTCATTGTAAATTTTTTCAGCTTTTTTATTGCTTCCGATCAGAATAGTGTTAAATCCTATCTTCCTTTGATGTATGCGGTGTATCGTCCGGGTAGTCAGGATCAGTCGAAAAATGTAAGTGAGGCAAAAATGTAAAGCAAACAGCGTAAAAAAAAGTTGATAGTAATTTTTATAAGATTCTATGAAATCATCAAGTATGAGAGCAAAGAAAATAACTACTACCCCGACTAAAGATGTCAAAAAGGTCTCGCCCAGTTCAAGCAGCCTTGACCGCCGGTATATATTATCATAAAATCCGGTTATATAATAGAAAAAGAGCCAGGCAGCAGGTATAAGGGCCAGTCCGAGAAAATACCTGGAAGTAAATTCAACAGGTATATCAATCCCGAAGAGCTGTGGCTCAATGAATACTTTTCTGTATATATAAAAAGCTGTCCAGCTAAAGGCTGCAGCTATGAAGTCAAGCATCAGATATCTGGCAACCTGCCATTTTCTATTCATTATTTGCCGGTTATGTTAAGTTTGGAAAAACAGTGTTAATGTAAATCCTAACCAGTAACGAAAAAAATTGAAAATTATTATGGCAAAAGTAACCTAACTGTCGGAGAATTGAGATAATTTTAATCTTATCAAAGTCATATTTTGCAAAACCTTCAGATAATCATCAATTTCTGTTACCTGATGTTTTTTCGAAAGGGTGTTTTCTATGAATTTGTTGAATTCGTCTGTAGATTTCATTCTGCCCGGATCGATTTTCGATTTGTTATAAGTGAAGTTTTTGGTGAAAAAATTAAAAGAGACCACCATTCCCGAGGCAAATGCTTTGATTGTAAATTCGTCAGATGGCAGTGATCCTGAATTAAGATTAACAATAGCGGCGTTTCCAAAATCGATGCGAAGGTTAATAAACTCGGAAAGAACTGCGGGAGACTTAAAAGCCGATGCACTGATTTTTTTTGGAGATCCATTGATCATTCCCTGCAGCATCATAAGTACACTGATCAGCAATTCATCCTTTTTGTTATCTTTTTTATAACAGGTAATATCCCAGTAGGCAGGAGGTTTTATATTATTTTTCAGCCAGTGAACCGCAGGGTGGTTAAACAGGGGATTAGAAAACTGAAAGACAATGTCAGCCTCCTTTGCCAGTTTTGCAAGTTCTTCGAATTCATGAATACTGTAATCAGGATAATCAGAAGCAAAAATATGTTTTCCTTTTTTCACAGCTTTGCTGATCAGGTTAAAAGGCAGAAGAGAAAAATGATTAATCACCAGAATATCCGATCGTTCTATCAACTCAAAACGGTTAAATTCAGGGACTGAAAATCTGAAATCATCATTTGATTTCACTCCGATTGATGATTTTCCGACAATATGAATTTTAGAATTTTTCTGAATCCTTTTAATATAAGGCTCCAGTAACTTGATATCTCCTATAAATCCCAGGTTCAGCATAATAGTACAAATATAAAATTCAGATTAAATGTAATTTGAGTTGGTAGTATTAATTTATCAACTTAATGTGTTAATATTGTATAAAAAGCATATTGGAAAATTAAGTGTAGTAAATATATTTTTGTTGTATAATTTACTTTAGAATGATGGAAAATGAAGATCTCCGTTACCGGGGGATGAGGAAAAAGCTTGTTGAAGGATTGAAGATAAAAGGGATAAGAGATGAAAATGTTTTATCTGCCATTGAAAAAGTGCCAAGGCATCTTTTTATGGAGAGTTCATTCATCAATTTCGCATATAAGGACCAGGCTTTTCCAATCGGATCGGGGCAGACCATTTCACAACCATATACTGTGGCTTTTCAGACTCAGCTGCTTGAAGTAAAGAAGAATGATAAAATTTTAGAAGTAGGCACCGGATCAGGATACCAGGCAGCTGTATTGTCAGAAATGGGGGCGAGGGTTTATACTGTTGAAAGGCAAAAGGAGCTTTTTTTAAAAGCACAGTCTTTTCTGCCTGAGATAGGTTATCATCCTGCATGTTTTTTTGGTGATGGCAGGCTCGGATTACCCGGATTTGCACCTTTCGACAAGATTTTGGTAACAGCGGGGGCTTCCTCGGTGCCTTTGGCATTAAAGGAACAGTTAAAAACAGGAGGCAGGCTTGTAATACCAGTGGGAAGAGAAAGCAGGCAGGAAATGATGGTAATTATTCGTATTTCAGAAGTAGAGTTTAAATATCAAAAACACGGAGGCTTTATTTTTGTTCCATTATTAAAAGGTATTGTAAATTAAAAGGCTATGATAAGCATTAAGAAGTTCACCGTAAATCCGTTGCAGGAAAATTCATATATCGTATACGACGAAACCGGGGATTGTATATTAATTGATCCCGGATTTTATTTTCCTGAAGAACAGGAGAAAGTTAAAAAATATATTTCGGGGCATCAGCTAAACCCTGTGTTGATCGCTAATACCCATTGTCACTTTGATCATTTAATGGGGGTTGAGTTCCTTCGAAAAGAGTATGGTATCAGTTTCGCTGCACATGCTGATGACGCTTTTTGGGTTGAGGCAGCAATAGAGCAGGGAGAGATGTTTGGTTTTAAGATAGAATCAGTAAATATGCCTGACTCCTTTTTCGATGAAAATGGCCTTATTGAGTTTGGTCATTCAGCGCTCAGTATTATTCATGTGCCTGGTCATTCGCCCGGTCATGTTGTTTTTTATTCCGAAAAGGATAAAGTGTTGTTGTCGGGAGATGTTATCTTTTATGGCAGCATAGGCCGCACAGATCTGCCGGGAGGTAATTATGATCAGTTAATATCAAATATCAATAATAAACTTTTTACACTTCCTCTGGATGTTAAAATACTTTGCGGACACGGGCCCTCAACAAATATTGGTTTTGAAAAATCATCCAATCCGTTTCTCACCTGAGGCGGGAAATAATTATATAGAATAATGACTATTAATTTAAAATCTTCTAAGATGTCTCACGATCTGTTTGCATCACGGCACATTGGCCCCCGGGAAGAAGAAATCGATGAAATGCTCAGATTTGTCGGTGTTAACTCCCTCGAAGAATTAATCAATCAGACAGTTCCTTCTGATATACGATTAAAGGAGCCTCTTAAATTACAGGAAGGGATTACCGAACGGCGTTATTTCAGAAAGATCCTTAACCTGGCCGGCAAAAACAAGGTGTTCAACACCTATATCGGGATGGGCTACTATGATACTATAACACCGGCGGTTATTCTGCGCAATGTGCTGGAAAATCCTGTCTGGTATACCTCTTATACTCCCTATCAGGCCGAGATCTCGCAGGGCAGGCTTGAGGCATTGTTAAATTTCCAGACAATGATCTGTGAATTGACATCCATGGAGATATCTAACGCCTCTCTTCTTGATGAAGCTACTGCTGCTGCCGAGGCTATGATAATGATGTACAATCTGCGGACACGCCCAATGGTGAGGGCAGGTGTAAATAAATTACTCGTAGATGAAAACATCTGGCCGCAAACACTTGATGTATTGATCACCCGTGCTGATCCGCTGGGAATTGAATTACAGAAATCATCAAAGAATGATTTTAATTTCACGGAAGATGTTTTCGGGGTAATTGTTCAATACCCTGATTCAAATGGTGAGATAGTTGATTGTTCAGAGATTGTGAAAAATGCCAGTGAAAAGGGTATTAAGGTTGCTGTTTCGTGCGACCTGCTTTCACTGGCTCTTTTAACCCCTCCCGGCGAGTGGGGCGCAGATATAGTATTCGGCAGCAGTCAGCGTTTCGGTATACCAATGGGATATGGCGGTCCGCATGCCGCTTTCTTTGCATCAAAAGATGAATATAAGAGGTATATGCCAGGCCGTATCATCGGTGTTTCAAGAGATATTCATGGTAACTGGGCTCTGCGTATGGCGCTGCAAACACGCGAGCAGCACATAAAGCGTGAAAAGGCTACCTCTAATATCTGTACAGCCCAGGCTTTGCTGGCTACCATGGCGGGTTTTTTTGGTATTTATCATGGTAATGAAGGACTAAAAAGAATTGCCCGGCGTATTCATAATATTGCTGCTTTCCTGGGTGATGAATTAGAAAAGCTGGGATACAGGCAGTTGAATGCCAATTTTTTTGATACTGTCAGAATAGAGTTACCCCGGTATGTTAAGAGAGAGGATATAGAATGGCTCTCTCATGAGTTGGAAATGAATTTTCGATATTTCGATGACGGTAATGTAGGTTTAAGTGTTGATGAAACAACCAACCGTGAGGATATGACATGGATACTGGAGGTATTTGCGAAAGCTGCAAATAAAGATTGGCCTGTTGTAAAAGAGTATCCCAAAGGTTATGAAATAGATGAAAAGTTCAGAAGAGAAAGCAGTTTTATGGATCAGGAAGCATTCAGGCTTTACCGTTCCGAGACTGAAATGCTGAGGTATATTAAGAAATTGGAAAGGAAAGATATCTCACTTGCTCACTCAATGATTTCGCTGGGCTCATGCACAATGAAGCTTAATGCTGCCACCGAGATGTTACCGCTAAGCTGGATAGAGTTCAATGGAATTCATCCTTTTGTACCAAAAAACCAGGCAAGGGGATATCATGAAATGATGGAAGAGTTGCGTCGCGACCTTGCTGAGATCACCGGAATGGCAGATGTGAGCCTTATGCCTAATTCAGGGGCAGCAGGTGAATATACAGGGCTGATGGTAATAAGAGAGTACCACAGAAGCAGGGGAGAGGGACATCGCAATGTAGTGCTTATCCCTTCATCTGCTCATGGAACTAATCCTGCCAGTGCTGTAATGGCAGGCATGAAGGTTATTGTTGTGGATTGCGATGACAGAGGTAACATTGATCTTCAGGATCTGAAGCAGAAAGCTCTGGAGAACACTGAGTTTCTGGCAGCTATTATGATCACCTATCCTTCAACACATGGTGTTTTTGAATCGTCTGTTGTTGATATTTGCGAGGTAATTCATAAATATGGCGGACAGGTATATATGGACGGAGCTAATATGAATGCAATGGTAGGCTTGTCGTCACCCGGCCTCATTGGAGCGGACGTATGTCATTTAAACCTTCATAAAACATTCGCCATCCCCCACGGAGGAGGCGGACCCGGCGTCGGACCTGTTGCAGTTGCAGGTCACCTGGTAGATTTTTTACCTTCACACCCCGTAATGAATAACGGGCATATCGGCATTAATGCAGTCTCGGCAGCTCCCTGGGGAAGCGCTTCGGTGTTGCCGATAACTTACGGGTATATAAAAATGATGGGAGCCGGCGGACTGACACGTGCTTCCTGCATTGCTATCCTGAATGCTAATTATATTGCACGGGCCCTGGATAGGAATTATGGTATTTTATATACAGGTGATAACAGACGGGTAGCACATGAACTGATACTGGAGTGCAGGCATTTTAAAACTTCGGCAGGAATTACTGAAGAGGATATTGCAAAAAGACTGATGGATTTCGGTTTTCATGCACCTACACTTTCATTTCCTGTTCACGGAACCCTTATGATAGAACCTACTGAAAGTGAGTCACTACAGGAACTTGACAGGTTTATTGATGCCATGAATGTCATTTACAATGAGATTCAGGAGATTGAAAAAGGTGAGTTTGACAGTCAGAATAATGTATTTAAAAATGCACCCCATACCGCTGAAATTGTAAGTTCAGATGACTGGAAATATGACTATTCACGGCAAAAAGCCGCATATCCGGCAGATTGGGTTAAAGATAATAAATTCTGGGTGCCGGTAGGAAGGGTTGATAATGCCTGGGGTGACAGAAATCTGATCTGTACTTGTGGAACAGCTATTAATAATAAAGATAAATAATCCGGTATTGACAGACAGTTATTATATTATTACTGCCCGCAACTATTATTGTACAATATTATGATAGTATTTCCAAATGCAAAGATAAACCTGGGACTGAATATTATTTCCAGACGAAGTGACGGATATCATGATTTGGAAACAGTATATTATCCTTTGCCTTTTACAGATGCTTTAGAAATGGCCGAAACCGGAGAAGCAGGATTAACTGTATCAGGAATTCAGGTTGATGCCAATCCAAATGATAATCTTGTTTTGAAAACATATAACCTTGTAAAAAGAGATTTTAGCCTCCCCCCGGTTATGTTTCATCTGCATAAAGTTATTCCGCCCGGCAGGGGACTTGGCGGAGGTAGTTCGGATGCTGCTTTTACCCTTAAAATGATTAATGATTACTTTAATCTCGGACTCAATCATGATGTTTTGTCCGGTTATGCTTCATTAATAGGTGCAGATTGTCCCTTTTTTATTGAGAACAGACCTGTATTTGCAGAAAGTACAGGTGATATATTAACACCTTTGAGTATAGATATTTCAGATTACCATATAGTTGTACTGGATCCGGGATGTTTTGTCTCTACCGGAGAGGCATATGAAAATGTGGTTCCCGCAAGACCATCATTCTGCTTAAGAGAGCTGGCCGGCATTCCTGTTGAGCAGTGGAAAGACCTGGTAGTGAACGATTTTGAAAATACAATCTTTGAAAAATTCCCCGTTATTAACGACTGCAAAGAAAAACTATATGATCTGGGCGCTCTCTATGCTTCCATGTCCGGCAGCGGCTCATCAGTATATGGTATATTCAGGCAGTTTCCTCAAAATATGGAAAAAATAATACAAAAAGGTATTTTATTTGCCGTCTAAATTCGTCTGTTCACCGATAAAATAGTCCCGCTCACATAATTTCCCTGTTTTTTAGTATTTAAAGGTGCAACCTTTGTGCCAGTTATGTGTCTATTAGTATAAACTAAAGAAAATCGTAATGTTAAAATTAAAAGCCATGAAAACAAGAAGTGTAAGATTTAACCAGATTATTTTTTCAACTATGTTAGTTATGTTTCTTTTAGCAGCGAATATGAATGTAACCGGGGCAGATATAGCTGTTGCTGCGGATCTTGAACGTGTTGCGGAAGCCAAACTTGTTCTGGAAGAGTGGATGGTTAGCGGTAAGTATTGGGAAGTGAGCAGTGCCAATACTATTGAACATGAAGCCGGACCTGTATGTGGGATTGAATCATGGATGCTTGATGAAAGTAAATGGGATTTTAAACCGGTAATAAATATAGTTGCCGTATCTGAAGAAGAACTAAAAATTGAATCATGGATGATCAGTGAAAGATTATGGAATTAGAGAAAGGTAATTAGATAAAGTGGTTTAGTTTAGTTGGATTAAGAAAGCTGTTGGCAACAACAGCTTTTTTTGTCAGTCAGACAGAATTATTGAATATATTGGTTTACCTTACGGCATGACTGCAAAATATGGGCAGGCCTTCAGTATGATGATTTTTTCAATACACCGGGGGGGTAGGATAACAGCAAGAATTGATTATATCTATCGGGGATAGTCAAAATGCAATCTGTGGCCCTTAATTGCAGAATTTATTTTTCCATCTGAATAAACTTCCTGTCCGTTGATAAATGTAGAAACCACTTTATGCGAAAACTCAAATCCTTCAAACGGTGACCACCCGCATTTAAATAAAATATTCTCTCCGGAAACCATCCAGCTTTCATCCGGCCTGATCAAAACCAGATCAGCAAAATAGCCTTCACGGATATAACCTCGCCGGTCAATACCGAACAGGTCTGCCGGCGCATGACACATTTTCTGTATTATTTTCTCAACCGGAATAATGTCTTTTTTACTCATTTCGAGCATTGCTGTTAATGAATGCTGAATGAGCGGCCCACCCGACGGGGCTTCCAGATAAGGTCTGCTTTTTTCCTCAAGCGTATGTGGTGCGTGGTCGGTAGAGATAACATCAATTTTATCTTCCAGCAGGGCTTCCCATAAAGCTTCTTTATCTTTAACTGTTTTTACTGAAGGATTCCATTTGATAAAGTTGCCCTGGATTTTATAATCCTTTTCATCAAACCACAGGTGGTGAACACATACCTCTGCAGTGATATTTTTTTCTTTAACCCTGCCTGAAGAGAAAAGCTGCATCTCTTTACCAGTGGAAAGGTGTAATACATGTAGTCTTGCATTATGCTTCGTTGCTAGTTCAACCGCTTTTGATGAAGACCGGTAACATGCTTCAGCGCTTCTTATATTTGTGTGGCACGATGCCGGAATATCAGAATTGTATTTTAACCTGGTCTCCTTCAGGTTTTCACGGATTGTTTGTTCATCTTCACAATGTGCTGCTACCAGCAGAGGTGAATTTTTAAAAATACCGGTAAGAGCTTTTTCGTCATCAACCAACATATTCCCTGTAGATGATCCCATAAATAGTTTTAATCCGCAAACATCAGAAGGGTTGGCATTAACCACTTCATCAAGGTTATCGTTAGTAGCACCAAGATAAAAGGAGTAATTGGCACTGGAAACCTCAGCTGCCCTGCTGCATTTTTGTTCCAACAGATCCATTGTTGTTGTTTGGGGTATTGTATTTGGCATCTCCATATATGAAGTAATGCCTCCGGCAACAGCTGCACGGCTTTCAGTTAATATTTCACCTTTATATGTCAGTCCGGGCTCCCGGAAATGAACATGACTGTCTATCACTCCCGGTATAAGATAAAGTCCGGAAGCATCAATTACCTCAACCTGTGAGTCTGTTATGTTTGGGGGAATAGTATATGGAAACACCCTTTCTATTAAATCATTATTTATCAAAATACTGCCTTTGAATTTCAGTCCTTCATTTATTATAGTTGCATCTTTTATCAGCTTCATTTTAATCCTCTCTCATATTTTTTAAAGTAACTTGCAATTTTCATTTTCAGGACGCCCCATAATGCTTCATTGAAAATTCCTCCACTCATTTTTGAAGTTCCTTCTTTACGGTCGGTAAAAATGATTGGCACTTCAACGATGTTGAATCCAAATTTATATGCTGTAAATTTCATCTCTATCTGGAATCCGTAGCCTTTAAGTTTAATTTTGTCAAGATTTATTGTTTCCAGCACGTGCCGGTGGTAACATTTAAATCCGGCAGTTGTATCCATTATTTTCATGCCGGTTATAACCCTTACATATACAGAGGCCAAATACGACATGAGCACTCTTCCCAAAGGCCAGTTCACAACATTGATTCCCGATATATACCGTGATCCGATAGTTACATCAGCGCCATTAACTGCGGCGTTGTGAAGTTTTTCCAAATCGTTGGGATTATGAGAAAAGTCACAGTCCATCTCGAAAATATAATCGCATTTATTATCCAGCGCCCATTTGAATCCTGTAATATAAGCTGTTCCGAGTCCCAGTTTACCTTTTCTTTCAATGATATGCAGAATACCGGGAAACTCGGACCGGAGATTTTTTACAATTTGTGCAGTTCCGTCAGGAGAGTTGTCATCAATAATTAACACCTCGAAAGGAGTCGGTAGTGAAAAAACGGCGCGTATCATCTTTTCAACATTCTCCTTTTCGTTATAGGTAGGGATAATAACTAAATTTTTTAACACTTTATATTATATTAATTTTATGTACTTTTTAGATTTTAAAGATAATTAAACCTCCGTTAACTGGCGCTTATCTGATATTATTTTGTTCTCCAAAAACTATTTTTTTATTTGTATTGCGGATTAGCGCCTAAATTTTTAACTTTGAGTACCGGATTAGTTAACATTCCCTTTGAATTTTGGTAATTGAGCTTCAGGGAGTTGAACAATTAATGTTAAAGGGGTTAAAAAAAAGGGGG